>DASPVU010000075.1:0-2507 GCA_035622215.1 Myxococcota bacterium
CAGAAGCCGCCTCTTCGATGGAGAGGTTGCTCACATGGGCCTTGGCTTTCGGGTAGTTGAAATCCCAGTAGGCTTGGACTTTACCTGAGTGGCTCAAGGTCGATTTTATGAGGTAGTTTGCCGGTGGTATCTGTTTGATGCCAGAAAATATGGTTTCTTCTGGATGCGGAATGAGACAGAGGGCTTGAAAGAAATTTTCTTCGCCAAAACTAAGGGGTAGATCCAAGGCTTTGAAGGCCTTGGCTTCGGAAGCGAAATAAATGGCATCCTTTTCTTCGAGATAGAACAAAGGTTTGACGCCGAAATAGTCTCGGGCAGCAAAGACCAGTCGATTTTTTTCGTCCCAAAGGACAAAGGCGAATTCTCCTCGTAAAAACTGTAACGCTCTGACTCCATGGCGCTCGTAGAGCCCCAAAATAATTTCGCTGTCGGATGCTGTCTTGAAGCGATATCCGTCCTTTGCCAGACTTTCACGGATGGCCTGATAGCCGTAAAATTCGCCATTCACGACCGCCACCAAGGACTCATCATGATTAGTGATGGGTTGATGGCCGGTTTTTAGATCGATGATGTTGAGACGAACATGACCGAAGCAAACATTGTGCCGCGGGTTGTCCCAAATTCCTGTTTCATCGGGACCGCGATAGCGAATCGAAGAAAGTGCTTGGTGCATGCTAGCCCGATCAATGCTTTTACCGACGGAGACAACAAATCCGCACATGAGCAACCTCGCGTAGAGGCAAATTGTTTGTTAATGTAAGACGCATGCTGAGTTATCGTTTGGAGCTCTTAAAATGGTGCGACGAAGCCTTGTGATTTTAGTTATTTTTCTTGTTGGCTGTAAAAATTCTGAGCCGGGCGGCTCGACGGAAAGGACTACGCCATCAACAGCGAAAACCGAAAGCAGCGGAAGTTATACGACTACCCAGGCTACGCCAAAGACAATTGAGATAAAAAGAACCGGTCAAGCGATTATCGAAAAAGGTATTTTCGATGGTGACTGTGTTTATGGGCTAGATCGTTCGAGTTCGGATCACGCACCGGTTGTTTTTGGTTCCAGGGCGACATGGAATATCACCTTCCCGGTGAGCCATTTCAAACGGCCAGGCGGCCATTACAATCACACCTTTCGCGTAAATAATGGTGGCGCGTTGGTGGATGAGTTGGGAAATCTTGTTTTGCCCGAGCTTAGCGAAGCAAAAACCGAAGCGGCTTACAACAAAAATTATTCCTTGCGACTTGGTAGGCTTGCTGAGAAAATTAAAGAGCTATTCGCCAAGCATCAGCTAATCGAAATGCCCATACAAGAAATTCCTTTCTATAATTTGAAAGACGAAAACGATGCTTTATTTATTGACTATTTCAGAGCACAGTTGGCGCCCAATCTAAAGCTTCTCCGCCCACAAAAGCCTAAAACTGGCAAAAAAACAGCCACACCTGACGTTGCATTAGTAGTTTTAGCCAATAGTCCGAACCCCAGGGTCGCGAAAACGGTTGATGGTGACTTGCGGTTTCAATCCTACTGCAGTGATGCGTTGAAAGACTGCATCGTCAGTGCGCATATGCCGTTTTCTAATGACGACGATGCCCTTCGGGCTCATTGCGAGCAAATCGAGAAATTCGTCTCCGATCTCTATCAACAGGGCTTTGATAAGGTTGATATCGCGGGCGACCTCAATACTTCAGCCGACGAGATCAAGAGAGTATGCACGTCGTGGAAAATCAACCCACCCACGATAACCACCACGGCCAATGGCCGGTCATCCTGTGCGGGCGGCAACTCGGGCAATCTCGTAGCTCAGACCATTGATTTATTGTTGGAGTTTGTCAAATAACGAGTCGAGCGACTTAGCCATATGTGGTGGAAGTTTCGCTTCGATGGCTATGGCGGGTTTATTAGGATAGAGGGGGACTACGATTTCTTGTGCATGAAGATGCAGGGTTCGCTCACTTTCATCCACGGTTCCGTAGATGTAGTCGCCGACAATGGGATGCCCAATAGCCGCGCAATGGACGCGCAATTGATGGGTGCGGCCGGTGATGGGGGCAAGTTTTAGCCAGGAAAAACTTTCTGAGCGGAATATGACTTGATAGTCGGTGATGGCTGCTAGATTGCCCTCTGGGTCTGCTTTCATCCACCAGTGTTTTTTTTGTGGGGATTGTTTGGATAGCGGTATGTCAATACGGCCCACGTCCGTCGCCACCGATCCATGTACCATAGCGGTATATGTCTTCTTTATGGCCGATGAGGAAAATAAGGCGTGAAGGCGGCGAGCGGCGTGTGCATGCCGTGCCAAAAGCAGGCAGCCGCTAGTGCCCAAATCTAAGCGATGAGCAAGAGCAGGGGGCTTTGGTAAACCGAACTGCAGGAGATGAAAATATTGCTTGAGATTATGTCGGCTGCCATTGGCCGGATGGACAGGAATACCCGCCGGCTTGTCAAAGACCAGCATCAGCGCATCGCGATAGATGACTCTCGCCAGGACTTCTTCGTTGCTCATACGCTC
>DASPVU010000076.1:0-5010 GCA_035622215.1 Myxococcota bacterium
CGTCAATAACTAAATAAATATTTTTAATTTCGTCCTTAGCCAAGGTTGGCAGAAAGAACTTTACGGCAGCATCTGAAATTTCAAGACCATCAAGTCCACTAGGAAACACGGCTGTAATTTTCGTGCCGTCCGCGACGGTTACTTTTACGTCGACTTTTGTAGCAACAGTATTGCTGATATTGCTAGCTAAGAGCGCCCATAGGCGTTCTTGATCGCTAATAGATTGTTTCGTGTCATTGCTTATTTTTGCGGTGTTAATGAGTGGGAAATAGATACCGTTGCTTCTTTTGGCAAGCTGTCGCAAAACGTTTTCATTCACATCGGTACCGAGGCTTATAACATGAGCACTATTTCCAGTTTGATTTAAGGTCTTCAATGATCCTTCGCTAAGAGCCAAAGTTTCATTGGGATTTTGGTGGTTTACTCCGTCTCTACCATCCGTCACTAGCACGATGGTGCTTCGCTCTTGGATGATTTGCGTAACAGCAAGCTTAAGTGCATTAGGGATATTAGTCCCGCCTTTAGCCTCGAGCACCTTCACCATATCTTTTAGGCTATTCACATTTTCTTTAGTAATTGTCTGCGGCCTAATCACAATCTCTGCTTCCGTATTAAACGTAATCAAAGAGAATTTTGTCCTCTCAGAGAATTTTGTCCTCTCGTCGCCTTGAGCGGCCAATTGATCCAAAATGAAAATAAAGGCCTTTTTAGCGTCCTCCAGACGATTTTCCTCCTTCATGCTACCGCTAACATCTAAAACGGCTACTAAGTTGTTCGGCATAATTTCGGCTTTAGGATCGCCGGTTAACTGCAGATGAACAAGATTTTTGTCATTTAAGTCGGCAACATTAGGCAATAATTTTTGGCCTGCACCCTGTCTTATCTGCAATTTTCCACCGTTCACATTGACTCTAAGGCCGGGAGAAACTGCCAGATCCGCAGCAAGAGCTGTCATGGGCAGATAACAATTCAACAACAATAAAATCTTGGCAATTCGGCCACTCTTTAAGTACATCTAACGCTCCACCAATTTTGCGCACCAAAACGCCTTAACAGATCAGCATGATCGTGCAAGATAGAACTTGCCACGCCATCTTCATGGATTCGCCATGATTGTAACGGGATTTTTACGGCATTTTTGGACCAGCACACCATCTCGTTCCCTGCTTCCATTGCCCGGTAATTGATGTATGGTAGGACACGATAAATGTGTATGATTACATGGTTAGGATTTTATGATTAGAGTTAATAATTTATCCCTTTCTTTTGGTGCAAGAAAGCTGTTTGAAGATGTTAACATCAAGTTTGTTGAAGGAAACTGTTATGGCATCATCGGTGCCAACGGTGTTGGTAAATCTACCTTCATGAAGGTGCTTTCGGGCGAAGTTTCACCCACATCGGGATCGGTATCGCTGCTTCCGGGCCAGGCCTTATCTGTCCTTAAGCAGGATCATTTTCGCTACCAAGAAGAGAGCGTGTTGCAAACGGTCTTGATGGGCCATGAAAAGCTTCATGCCATCACGCAGGAAAAAGACACCATTTATCAAAAGCCCGATTTTTCGGTAGAAGATGGCAACCGCGCTGCCGAACTCGAGACAGAGTTTGCAGCACTTGGCGGCTGGGTCGCAGAAACCGATGCTGCGACTTTGCTCGATGGCCTAGGCATCAGCGAAGAGTATCTGAAGAAAAAGCTCAAAGAACTGAAAGACGCGGAGAAAATCAGAGTGCTGCTTGCGCAGGCCCTGTTTGGCAAGCCTGACAACCTATTGCTTGACGAGCCCACCAACCATCTAGACGACCGCTCCATTCGGTGGCTGGAAGATTATCTGCTGAATTATGACAATACCGTAATTGTCATCTCTCACGATCGACATTTTTTGAATAAAATTTGCACCCACATGGTGGATATCGACTATAAAAAAGCCAAGCTGTATGTGGGAAATTACGACTTCTGGCAACAGTCCAGTCAGCTGGCCCAAGAATTGCGCAGCAACGAAAATCGGAAAAAAGAAGAAAAGGCCAAGGAGCTTGAATCGTTCATCGCCCGATTTAGCGCTAACGCTTCGAAATCTAGTCAGGCAACGTCGAGAAAAAAGCTGCTAGAAAAGCTAACGATCGAGGAATTGCCCACTTCTTCGCGTAAACCGCCGAATATTCTCTTCCAGCAAAAGCGAGAAGCCGGCGATATTCTCTTGGAAGTGAAGGATTTGTCCAAATCCATTGACGGCCAAGTTGTCCTCGACAAGGTGTCGTTTTCTTTGCGCAAGAGTGACAAGGCGCTGGTGGTTGGCAAGGATGAAATTGCTAAGACCTTGCTTTTTCAGATTATCATGGGGGAAATCAAGCCCGACAGCGGCAGTTTTCGTTGGGGTGTTACCACCAGCCAAAGCTATCTGCCCAAGGACCACAATAATTATTTTGATGGAAAAGATCTTAATCTTATCGACTGGTTGAGAGAGTATTCCGAGGACAAATCGGAGAATTTCATCCGCAGCTTTTTGGGTCGCATGCTTTTTTCCGGCGAAGAGACCCTGAAAAGAGTCTCGGTTTTGTCGGGAGGCGAACGAGTTCGCTGCATGCTTTCGCGCGTGATGCTCTTGGGCGGCAATGTGCTTTTGTTCGATGGACCAACCAATCACCTGGATTTGGAATCCATCACCGCCTTGAACGATGCGGTGATTGCTTTCCCCGGCACTGTCCTATTGGCCACCCACGATCAATGCTTCGCCGAAACCGTAAGCTCTCGCGTGTTAGAAATACGCGACACTAAGCTAATCGACCATCAAATAAGCTACACCGAATATCTGCAGCGGGTTGTGCTGATAAACTAGATTTATGAGAAAGGAAATCAAAGTTGCTTTTGTTAAGCAGATCTTTAAGGAGTTGGCGGAGCGCGCCAAGGGCCCGGGGTGCATCTATGTTACCGGCGGAATCACTGCAGTGTTATTCGGCTTTCGCAAAAGCACCGTTGATATTGATTTGAAACTTCTCCCCGAACCGCCGGGTATATTTGACGCTATTCGTGACGTCAAAGATCTGCTCAACATTAATATTGAGCTCGCCTCACCCGATGATTTTATACCTGCTTTACCCGGCTGGCGCGAACGAAGCAAATATATAGCAACCTATAACGAAGTAGAGTTCTTTCATTACGATTTTTATGGCCAAGCTCTATCGAAAATCGAAAGAAATCATGTGCGCGATTTGGCCGATGTAGATGCCATGCTCAAACATGGCCTCGTAGAAAAACGTGAATTGCAGCGTTTATTCCTTGAAATTGAACCCCTGTTAATCCGCTATCCTGCCATTGATCCACCCACATTCAAGAAAAGAGTCGAGGCGATAGTTGGGCAAATTTCATGATATCGAGCTTCCCGGAGAAGACTTAATCATCAAAGGCCTTGAAGATTTATCGAAGGGAAAAGAATCCATCGAGAGCCTTTTGGTTTTAATTGGTGCGCCGCGCCTACGTAGCCTGAACATTGATATACCCAAAATAGAGCTTACCGACTTCCCGGAAAACCTCCTATACCGAATGCTGGCCAAAGCTGATCCAATATCGGCCCACCGAACGATGAATTCCTACATCCGACGATTGGTGAGCTTCGAGTCAGCGTTAGAACACCTTCGTCGCGACTCTAACTAGCAGGCTTAGTCCCATTTCAATTTTTGGATTGAGCTCTACTATACTTGTCATTAGAGAAATGAATCTCATCAGGACATAATATGAAAATATCGAAACTATTTTTTTGGGTCGTGGTCTGGTTCTTCACCCACGAAGCAATAAGTGCAGATTCAAGTGCTAAAGAGCAAGGGAAACCTCGAAAGCTAACTTCGTCCAGTCGAGGATCGGAGCAAAAACTCGAGCAGTTAATAGCTTTAAATGAGCAGCCGTATCTTGAGGGCTTTCACGACCGAGAGAAGCCACAAATAAATCGCCATATTCTCTGTAGAATTCTACAGGAGCGAATGAATAGCTATAACCCTCAAAGCAAAAATGGAGACGAAGGAGAAAATGATATAGTAATTAAAATGTTTTACGGAAAAAGCTGTTATGGCTATTTTTCTCGCGATCTAAAACGCAAAGACCAAGTGGAAGTCGACGATTGGATCATTCTGTTCGACAAGAGCGTATTTACGCAACATCTAAAGCGCACGTTTTATGCTTATGCTGTTTTGAGTAACGCTCAAAAGAAGAAATATCTATTTTGGATTATTGATTTTGCTTGGAAAAAATCGTCGAGACTCAACAAGCCGCAACTTGACATTATTGGTAGTGAAAATGCCGAATATCGTAGTAAACTCTTGGCGATCTTTGATACGCTGCCTTCAACGAGATTAGTTGAATTGTCGACACAAGAACGCATGCCATCTTTAGTCAAAACTAATGCAAAAAACACCAAATACATTGGCCAAAATGAGTTATCGCGGTTAAATGACATACTTCATTGCACTTTGCTGAAAGATTCTGAAGAAGCATGGGACGAGTTACCAGATAATGACGACAACCAATTTTTTTCTCCGCTTCCAGAAGGCCCACTTAGAAGCTCTACCCCTTCACAAGAAATGCCCGACGAAAAAAGCGGAGCAGACAAAGAATTTATCGGCAGTTTTACTATTTCCGTTAAGCCAAATGGCTGCATTTATACCAACGTGACGAATTCCAAAGAACTAGATGACTACCTTGCCACAAGAAATATGATGGTGAGCCTGGTCATTGAAACAAGCCCACGCGCCAAAGGCGAGGCAATTGCCTATCTTGCCTTAAAGCGGAAAAGAGTTCCCACACCCTCTCATTCAGCTTCAACCTCAACTTCAACTTCGACTTCAACTTCACCTTCAACTACACCGAAGCGAAATTTCTCCGCCGAGTCCTTCCAGATCGACAATGACTAGTAGGTGTCCACGTTCTTGGTTAAGCCAATGGAAAGCTGGATGCGTTTGCCAACTTTTGCATCCGGCGTCCGGTGCATCATGGGGCCAGGCAGATAAAAGAGAGCGTTTTTTTCT
>DASPVU010000077.1:0-7053 GCA_035622215.1 Myxococcota bacterium
CGGATCTTTTATCCAGCGCAAACCACGGATAGTTCCTATCATCCATTTTCATGGAGATAACCGCGAACCACCGGTTGACTTTGCAAGAAGGCCTGAGAGAACCCATGTATTCCGGAGGGTTAACGTGACCGCGCATAAAATATCAACCGACGATTTGCATATTGCCTCGTTTTTTCCCTTAATTACGCCGGATGAGGTGCAGAAGAAGTTTCCGATTAGCCAAAAATCAATAGAAACGGTTTATTATTCGCGCCAGGCCATCGCAGATATCATCGCCAAAAGAGATCCGCGCAAAATTATTATTGTGGGCCCCTGCTCCATTCATGACCCCGCATCAGCTCTGGAATATGCGCGTCTTCTTAAGGAGCTGGCTCAGGAAGTAAAAGACAAATTTCTATTGGTCATGCGAGCCTATTTTGAGAAGCCCCGCACCACCGTTGGTTGGAAGGGCTTGATCAACGACCCCGCGCTCGACAACTCGTTCAACATTAACGAAGGCCTCGCGATTGCGCGTAAACTCCTGCTCGACATAACGTCTTCGGGCTTACCTGTGGGCACGGAAAGTCTCGAGCCCATTTCTCCGCAATATATCGCCG
This sequence comes from Myxococcota bacterium, assembly GCA_035622215.1. GTDB lineage: Bacteria > Myxococcota > UBA727 > UBA727 > JABDBI01. The sequence continues at coordinate 597 of DASPVU010000077.1, forward strand.
AGCTCATTTCATGGACAGCGATTGGCGCTCGTACCACTGAGTCACAAACTCATCGCGAGCTGGCCTCCGGTTTGTCGTCGCCCGTGGGCTTTAAAAACAATACGGACGGCAATGTCGAAGTGGCGATCAACGCCATTAGATCGGCAGCTCTCCCGCATCATTTTTTGGGCATTGATCATTTTGGTCAGACATCCATTGTTGCTACCAAGGGAAATCCCTACTGCCATCTCATCCTAAGGGGAGGTAAGGATAGGCCCAATTATGACACCGTATCCGTGAACCAGGCGCTCGCGTCCCTAAGGGAAGCGAAGCTTATGGATAGCCTCGTGATCGATTGTTCCCATGACAATTCCATGAAAGATTTTCGCAATCAACCAAATGTGTTTTTTGAGTGCATCCACCAAATTGCTCGCGGCAATGCGGGCATCGTTGGTCTCATGCTTGAGTCCCACATCTACGAAGGCCAACAAAGCTTATCGAACAACCTTCGCTACGGGATATCGATTACCGACGGCTGCATCAGCTTTGAAAAAACCTGCGAAATTATCCGGAACGCCTATCGGGAATTTACCTTGGCCAAGATTGGCTCTTGATCGGTGCCGATGACATCATTTATTTTTGTCGTTTTCTGCCGGTTCCTTTGAACCAAACAATTTTTCTTGCGATAAGGTGGAGCCTGCGTTAGCAATGGCGTTTTTTCGTTTCCGGCCCATGCTTTTCTTTTTGTGGGTGCGAATCACTCTAGTCTGCGCGGTAGGTGAAACCATTTCTTTCTCCAGTAAATGAGCAAAGCGAGACCATGGCAAATAGGGGAGGTTATTGCAAGACCTTAACAAGTCGTCTTCAATGGGCATGAGGAGCAGCCTACAGTTTTGGGGTATCGGTTGGAAATAGCTGCAGAAAGATTGATTATCGCTTTGGATGATTTGGATTTTGTTTCGGCGATTAAGCTCGCAGAACTGACCAAGCCCTATGCCAAGACTTTTAAGGTGGGCTTGTCGCTTTTCTCCGGCTACGGGCAGGCCTTGGTCTCAGCGCTCAACTCGTTGGGTGTCGGTGTATTCCTCGATTTGAAGCTCTGCGACATACCGATGCAAGTGGAAAAAACCATCGAAGCGTTACGCACGCAAAATCTCAGGTTCCTAACGGTTCACGCATTTGGTGGAAGCGCGATGCTAAAGGCAGCGCATGAGGCAGTCTTAGGGAGCGGAATGACCATCCTTTCGGTTGCGGTACTCACTAGTCTCTCACAAGAAGAATTTGGCAATTTGGGCTTTGCTGGCTCGGTTGAGAGCGGCGTTCTTCGATTGAGCGGGCTTGCCTATGAAGCGGGTATTAGAGGTTTTATCTCTTCTCCCCACGAAGTGGCGCGTTTAAAGCACGCTCTCGGAAGCGACGCCTATGTCGTATGCCCTGGCATTCGGGCTTCTTTTGATCATCATGGCGATCAGGTGCGGACCATGTCTGCCACGGAGGCCTTGGCTGAAGGCGCTGACGCACTGGTGGTAGGCCGCCCGATCACCAAGGCGAAAAATCCGGTGACGGCGGCAGAGCAAATCCATTTAGCCATCACCCAGGCTCTAAATGCGCAGCAAACCCGACGGTAGGTAGTATGAAGCATAAACAAGATGTGGGCAGCGATTTTATTTATGGTCTACATACGGTTACAGCCGTAATGGCCTATCAGCCCAACCGCTGCAAAAAACTGTTTATTGCCAGAAAATCCGCAACCGGCACCTTGGTCGACCTTGCGGAAAAGAATCACTTGGCCGTGGAGTTGGTCGAGCGCCAGTGGTTGGAGAAAAAATTCGGTGTCGGCTCCGACGCTCAAGGCGTGGTCTTGCAATGTGCCCCGTTTCCTTACGCCGATTTCGATGAGCTTAAAGATCGAGCCAATACCCTATTTGTGCTCGATTCCTGGCAAGACCCAGTGAACCTTGGTCGTGCTGCTCGCGCTGCGCTTTGTTTTGCCGTTGATGGCATAGTGATTTGTCAAGATCGCGCGGCGCAGATCAGCGGGGCTTCAGAGAAGTCAGCGGTAGGAGCTTTGGCCGAAATTCCGGTGGCTCGAGTGGTCAATTTGGCGGCCGCCTTAAAAAAACTTAAAGAGTCCGGTTTTTTTGTCTACGGCGCCGATGAGCACGGTAGCGTGCCAATAAACCTTTGCGATTTTAGCCGTCGCCGAGCATTGGTCGTTGGGCAGGAAGGCGAAGGCCTTAGGGAATTGACGAAAAAAAACTGCGACGTCTTGGTATCTATTCCCATGGCTAAGCCCGGGATCTGTTTGAATGCGGCCGATGCGGCACTCATCATCGCTTACCAGTTGGCCTCGCCAAAATAATTTCAGGAGTAAATTATGTCATTGATCAATCTTAAGGGCAGAACGGCGCTTGTTACGGGGGTGGCGGATAACGTTGGCTTTGGCTGGCACATCGCCAAAGCCTTGGCGAATGCTTCTGCAGAGATTATTCTTAGTACCCATCCGCGCGTGGTTTCCATATTGGAGCGTTTCTTAACCAACAAGAAATACGCTGAGAGCCGTCGGCTGCTCGATGGCACCGAGTTTAGGCCGAAGCTTGTCATTCCTTGCGATGTTGCGGTCGATACCATGGATGGACTGTTGGATGAAGAAAGGAGTGAAAAGGGCTATCAGAGCGATATTTCCATTGCTGGCATGGTTAAAACATTAAAGGCGAGCGGTCAGGAAAAAATCGATATTCTAATTCATTCGGTGGCGTTTTCTCCTGAAATTACGACGCTCCATATGGATGTGTCCAGGAAGGCCTATTTGACGGCTATGAGTGTGAGTTCCTATTCCCTGGTGGCATTATGTCGAGCTGTCCTGCCTTTTATGGCGGGACGAAGCGGCTCCATCATTGCATTGTCCTTTTTGGCGGCTGAAAGGGCAGTGCCATTTTATGGTGGCGGAATGGCATCGGCTAAGGCGGCGCTCGAATGCGATGCGCGGATGCTTTCTTGGCAACTGGGCGAAGATGGCCATCGGATTAATATTATCAGCGCTGGGCCCTATGCCTCACGGGCAGCCAAAGCCATCGGTGACATGGATGCCATGATCAATTTAGTCAAAGGAAAATCGCCACTTAGGCGACCCATCACGGCAGAAGATGTTGCCAATGCAGCGCTTTTTTTAGCCAGTGATCTGTCTAGCGCCATTACGGGCGAAACTATCCATGTAGATGCAGGTTTTCATGCGGTGGCATTAGTTTGATGGCCCCTGCGCATTGTCAATTCGGTTTGATTACCCTAAGAATGGCCGTTAAGCGGTATATAGACGCTCTTTCAACCTGACTTGAGGCAAATCTTTGAGTTTTGATCCTTCATGCTTAGTTTCTAGAGTAGGTTTATGGATCGCGTTTGCGTGATGGAGAATAGTGAATGGAACCACAAAACAAATTGTACGTAGGGAATTTTCCTTTTAGTTGGAAGGAAGACGACCTCGAACAAGCATTCAGCGAATATAAGGACCACATCGTCGATATCAAAATTATCTACGATCAGTTCAACGGCCGTTCTAAAGGATTTGCTTTTATTACATTTGATGATGATGCAGTAGCAACAAAGGCTTTGGAGAAGGCGGATACCCCAGCGGGAGATCGGACTTTAGTCGTCTCACCGGCACGTCCACCGGTACAACGCTCATCTTTCGAGCGTGGTGATAGAGATCGTGGCGATCGTGGCGGCGGCGGTGGTCGTCGCGGCGATCGTAGCGACCGTGGCGATGGTGGATTTCGTCGTGGCGGCGGGCGCGGCTTCGGAAGCTAAACCTAAAACCTAAGCCGGCATCGCCGGCTTTTTTATATCCGGTCGTTCTAATTACCGATCTAAATTTTTTTGTACATCGTTATTGATGGCGAATGAAAAAACTATTGATCGTCATTATCCTAGCCAAGTCTTTGGCAAGCTTTCAGCCGGTAGACATCAACAGCGCAAGCGCAGAGCAAATCGCAATACTACCTGGGATCGGCAAGAGGCTTTCAGAGCAGATTGTGCGTCATCGAAGCGTGCACGGCCCTATTCTCGGGCTTTCTTCCATGACCGCCGTCCCAGGAATGACCGAAAGCAAGATGGCGTTGGTTAAAGATAAGGTGATTTTCCTACGCGCGGTAAATGCGAAAAAGATTGCTGAGCTGCCGAAAATCGCCAAGCCAATATTTCCCGTTAAGCCAATCATCGACATCGACGACCTGGAAGCCAAGGTTTTGCAAGTTCATGGCTTAAGCAATGAACTGGACCGATCCTTAAGCCATCGGGTTCGTAAGGCGGCCTTTTTACCTAAGCTGTCGCTGGTGATGAATGCTGGGCAAGATTCGATGATTACCGACAAGGGGCCGGAAAAGCTTCGGGATTCGCGGCTTTTTCGCGGAGGAAATGATGTTGGTGTAAGCATTCGACTAGTTTTTGACTTGGAGCGGCTGATATTTAGTAAAGACGAGCTCGAAGTGGCGAAGCTATCCCTAAGACGCCTGGAGAAGCGAGAAAAAGTCATAGACAAGCTACACCAATATTATTTTCAATATGTTCGCCAGCTGGACTTGCTAAAAAAGCCGCCTGATGAACTGTCTCGAGTGGAAAACATTCAAGCGGAATTGGCAAGGCTCGAAGCTTTCCTCGATTCTATGAGCGATGGTGAGTTCACCCGTTATCAGCAACACGCGGCCATAATACCAAGAGCAACGCCATGAGATGGTTGTGTTTTCTGCTTCTGATCGTTTCTTGCATGCCAGAGCTAGCAGGCGATCTCTCAAAACAAGAAACCTCGCCTACAATTTTCAGCGTGGAACCAAATAGCTTTCACGTCGACGCGGTAAAGGATTTATCGTTCGACCTGAAATTTTCCGGGCAAAAAATTAGCCAAAAAGAATTACGCCGCCGGATTTTCCTACTAAAACAGCCGAGCCAAGAGAAATTGGACGAATCCGATCTTGACCAAGCCCTGAAAATAAAGATCCGTAAGATCGCTTTTGGCCGTTGGGAGATTCGCACGAAACGTCTGCTGGAATCCGGGATGACCTATGGTCTTTACTTTAAAGACAAAAATACGGAGCAAATCGAGTTGATTCATTCATTTCTCGTTAGGGACAAGCCCGCAGAACTTATCCGAGAGGGCGCCCACTTGGATCTTGTAGAGAGCGGGCGAACAGCCTTCACCTTTAATTTTGATCAACCGATTTATCTTCGTGACGACGACGTAGTCAAAATCGTGAGTTTAGATGAACCCGAAAGCAAGATTGAGATTGAGAGTTTAACAGTTGCGCGCGATGGTCATTCGCTTGAGGTGAAATTAACTAGAATACGCACTTCACCCTTGTTGCCCGATAAAAGATTCGCCTTTGTGTTTAGCGACGGGTTGAAAAATCAGTCCGGCCTATCGACTGTGATTGACCCTGTGGAGTTTTTGGTAATAGCGCCGCAAAAAGCTATGAGGGAAGTTGAGCCACTACGCCTAAAAACCTCCCATGATGCGGTGGAGTTCAACTGGGCACTCAGCCAGCCACATGTTTCCTATGTATTGCTCCGCGCGGAAGAAGCACGCCCAAGCGGGAAATCTGATACCTGGTCGCTAAAGCAGGTGTCGTTTCCCGTAGTTGGCCATGATGACATGTCATTTCATCATGATCGTCTGTTTGTGGCAGGTCTCTTAAGCAACCGTCTATATCGTTTTGTCTTGGCCAACATCGACGACAAAGGCCGAGTAATCTCAGCTACCGGAAGCTTTAAAACCCGTAAGCATGAAACCCTGCGCATCTCTGAAGTTATGATCAAGCCAAAGAAAACTCGCTCGGCCAAAGAATATGGCGGAGAATACATAGAAATCGTAAACGTTGGAAACGAGGCGGTCGAACTAGATGGTCTTCGCCTCAGCGTCGAAGATCAGGAATCGCTTAGTTTATCCGTCTGCAAGCTAGTATCTAGCTCTGCCAAACTAAAGAGAAATAGCCATGCGCTCATTGTCGGTCAGGGTTTTTTAGAGGACCACTACGAACTAGCGCGGGGCACTGTCCTCTTGCGCCTCCCGCAAAAAAGTCTGTGCGGCGGTCTGTCCAATGGGAAAAAGAAAATCATCCGTTTAGAGCGAGGCGAAGGCCACCTGGTGGACCGATTTGGCGGTTATAAATGGCAAACGGTAGCCGGCCAAAGTGTGCAGCGCGTTGACCTTTTGGGGCTAGATGAGGATTATAATTATTGCTACGGAGCACTAGATGTCGGCCCGACACCAGGTAGGGTGAATGGGCCCTGTGAGTCGTAAAATTAGGAAATATCATGGCAGGACACAATAAATGGTCGAAGGTGAAGCATAAAAAGGAGGCGGCCGACTCCAAGCGCTCAAAGATTTGGACCAAAATCATTCGCGAGATAACACTAGCATCTCGCACCGGCGGTGGTGATCCCGCAGCCAATCCGCGTTTACGTAAAGCCGTCGATGATGCACGCGCAT
>DASPVU010000078.1:0-4891 GCA_035622215.1 Myxococcota bacterium
GAAAAAGTCTCGCACGCTCGCGGTTTCTGGCTCAGAAAATGGGCCCGTCCCCATATAGATTTCCGAAGTAGGTGTAGAAGACGAGCCACCAGTTCCCCAGCCAAATCCATAGTTGCGATTAAGATCCACGCCGACGCTTCCATCGGAATTAGTTCGGCGGTTCTTTCTCCAGTATTTATAGCGTTTGCCCGTGATGTCGTGAATTACCCCGTCAGGATTCACCATGGGGATGATGTATATCTCAATCTGCTTGAGCAGCTGCTGAATACCCGGGTCGGTTAAGGAGCTATTGAGCAACTCTTTCGCGAACATTATGGGCATTTCGGTGGAAACATGTTCCCGCGCATGATGTGTGGCCATGTATACCATCCCCTTTTTATTGAGGCGTGGTTCGGAGTCATCGCTGATTCTGATGGCCCAGATATCACGATTTTGGACAGTTTTTCCAATAGAGAACAATTCCACTAAAGCAGAAAAATCGCTGGCGAGCCCTTGCAATACGAGAAGCATCTCATCATAGGTGTGAAAAGCTGCGTCCGCATCAGGAAAATCCACAACGCTCATAAATGGCTGATAATAGCGGTCCAACGCACGGTCTTCTTCGAGCAATTCGGCACCGATCAAATCTATGGCTTCGGAGTTTGAAAGCATGGCTAATTCGTCACCATTCACCACCGCGAAAACCCGATCTCCCACCACCGAATCGGGATGAATTAATGATGCTATCATCGATCGTTCGCCCACATCCTTCGCCCCGATTTCAACAACGAATCGAGATGATGAGGTACCCGTCCCCGCGGAAATTGCACAACAAGAAAGGAAAAAAGACAAGACCAATCCTATACGCATAACACCCTCCCCTATGCGCACAAAAAGCACAGCAAATTTACTTGAATGCAACCACTAATTGATAGATTAATTTACGATTATAATGATCCATTATTACTATATTATAATCATCAAAACACAGTCCAGAAATTAGCATAAAAAAAGGCCCCATCACCGGAGCCCATTCATGCGGAATGTATACCGCGCTTTGCGCAGGCTCATACCCTGCTATAAGTCAACACATTATTGCCTAGGCTCTGTTGACATTCTGTTTCCGGCCCCATTTTGGTCTGATTTTCCTCCATTTGACTTCGATTTTTTGAAAATATGCCAGATATTACCTGCAAAATCGAAGCTTGTTTCTTTAGCCAATATTTGGTTCGCTCTTCACGCCAATATGCCAGATATTATCGCTCATCGCTCACCAAATCTTGCCCAAAGCTCCTGCGCTTACTGATTCGGATCTTTATGACATACGCTGTAGTAAACCGTCGATGTTGATATTTTCCCCGGTGGTGATCCCACGGTAAATTCCGATGTTTCCCACAAGTTCCAAAACCGCGTTTCTAATGCTGTCCCGATCTGATGATGTTCGACACTTTTAATATCACCCGCATAAGAAATTCCGCAAACAAAAATCACCAACAGATAAGACAACACGCAACAGACTGGCAATTTTCCCATCGTCACAATCCCCCAAATTTACCGGCACAATCTTACCTTTGAACTTCCTCTAAATCATTCGATGGCTTTCCCAATGCCGATGTCAATCACGTGTGTTAAGTGCATATGAATCTTTTCTATTGGCTGCAGTAAAAAGCTACAGCGAGGAACGATCGCTTAGTTTTCTATCTGGCCTTACGCCACGAGAATTTGCAAAACATGGAAAATATGCAAATAAGAGAGCAACACTCATGTGCAGTTTTAGAGGCCGCTAATTGTTTGAGGACCGTCACTTTCTGGAGATGTCGAAAATGCGTAATATCACACAGATTCTTTTTGCTATTTTTCTTTTTCTGATGCCTCTGTATGTTTTTGGCTATCAATTTCCAGATTTAAGTTTTGAGCTGGCGAGAAGTCGCAATTCTACGCATTTCGCTATCTTCAGCCTTGATGGCCAAAAAATTGTCGCAGGCTATGACGACAACACCGCTCAGGTTTTTCATGCGAGCACCGGCAGGTTACTTCTAACCCTGAAGGGACATACAGATACCGTATATTCCGCAAATTTTAGTGCTGATGGTAATCAAATTGTTACTGGATCAGGTGATAACACAATTAGAGTTTGGGATGCGCAAACTGGAGCTCTGCGTCTAACGTTGCCTGGACACAGCTGCGCCGTATATTCGGTAGCTTTTAGCCCTGATGGTAAAAAGATTGCGTCTGGCTCGAACGATCATACCGTAAAAATTTGGAGCGCTATCGATGGGAGAATACTTCTCACCCTAGAAGGACATTCTGGGGCTGTCAGGAGCGTTGCTTTCAGCCGCAATAGTGAACAGATTTTAACGGCAGCTTGGGATTGCACCGCAAGGATTTGGACGGCGGACAGCGGCAGCTTGGTTTTAAAGCTTCAACATAATGGCTGTGTGTATTCTGCGATGTTTAATCCCGACGAGACGCGAATAGTGACTGCATCGTCCGACGATAAAACAGCTAAAGTTTGGGATGCAAAAAACGGGCAAAAATTATTTGATCTCAAAGGACATACCTATGCAGTCGATTGTGCGACATATAGTTACGATGGCTCCTTAATTGTTACCGGAGCAAACGACGATTCTGCCATGCTTTGGGATGCAAAAACTGGCAAGAAGCTAAAGAAAGTAGTTACGCGCGGTGGCAATGTTTACGCGGCCGTTTTCAGCCCTGTTGAAAAGAAATTTGTTCTGGCATTGTGGGATGGCGCGATAAATGTCGTGCTCTTAGCGCCTGATGAGCTATTAAAACCTGAAACCTCCAAAATGATTACTTACACGCAGCAGATCAAGGATTATTTGTCCACTACGATTGGTACCAAAGACTTCAAGGGCTATTTGGAGTCATTAGGAGAAACAACAAAAAGCACAGAAGCTGAAATATTTAACTCACTAAAGCCCTACACGCAGGAATACTTGCGAAGGCTTCTGCCAGGACGCTAAATCATCTGATTCTACAATCTATCAATGCGGAGATCGATTAACCGGAGTTGATAGTTCGTTAGCCGTATTTGAGCAAGTCAATCAAAAAGAAACTGCGAGATTATGGGCGCAACCTTCGTAGGATCGTCCATGTGGACATGATGGCCTCCGGATACCTTAATTACGGTTAGGTTTTGTATCGCCCGGGAGCGAGCTAGCCATATGTTCTCTGGGTAAGGAACGCCTTTGTCCGCCCGAATCAAACATATTGGCGCTGTGAGTGCCCCAAATAGCCTCATTATTTCATCCTCAAGAGGGAGAGTTGAGCTTATAAATTGAAGCGCAGGATCGAAGGTCCACATGATTCCATTACCTGTTTGTCGGGTGCCCCTATTAACGAGCGCTTCTGCAGACTGATAACCTATGGGACCTAATTTCATGCGCTCTTTAATGGCCGCTTCACGATCAGCAAATACCGGAATGCCGACTCTATTCTGCAGATATGCTTCGACATTTCCTCGCAAATTAGCGATATAGTTTTCAATAAAGTTGACCTTTGGCCCAAGGATATCAAGAAACGTCATGCGCTCAACTAAATCAGGTTGTGCAACAGCCATATACGTTGCGACCAAAGAACCGTATGAATGAGCAATGACGTCGCAGCGCTCTAAGTTTAGCGCCTTGACAACGTGCAACATTAGGCAGGCGTCATTCTTCCAATTAGGCAAGGCTCCCTTAGGGTAATGGGAAGACAATCCTACACCTGGTAAATCGAAAGCGATAAAATTTGCGCTGGATGTCAGCAAAGGCAGGAGCAGCTCAAAACTTGCTGCATTATCAAGCATGCCATGGAAGCATAGAACAGGCTTGCCTAAGGGATTTCCAAAGGTTTTAGCGGCTATCGTGAAACCGGGGATATCTATCTTAATGTCGCTATTGAAAGACACAATTCGCGATGGTCTTTTGTGTAAAAGGTATGCCGTCTTTTGGGAACATCAAAAGCTATTGATGCCACACCTAATTTGTGCGCGTTATCACCGAATTCCTCAAAATAAATGCTGCCACTGAGCGCTTTTTCAAGGAGATGAATTACTTCTTGCATAGAATCACCTAGTCAAAAGTCGTTTGCACTGTCCTACAGCGGATAGGTATCGACTACCCGTTGGCCGCCGGCTTTTCGGCTTCAATCTCGAGGAAATGTTCGACAAACGTAGCGTTGCCTTGATCCAATTTCATGACTCTGAGGTACTCTTCAAAAATGCCTGTGAGAAATTCCTCATGGCTTTCTTGTGGCAGATAAGACAAATAGCCTTGCATGATAGGCAACATCCACTTTTTAAACGCATCGGAGCTGGAGAAGCGCTCTTGTACTCTAACTATTTCCATTCTTGAAAAGAGCAATCCAGCCTCGTTAATCCACATAGACATTTGCTGGGGAGAATAGGTAAAAAAGTGTGATTTGTAGTCCTTAAAATACTCTTTCCATTTGGGTTTCATCATCATAGACTGCACCGCCCAAAGCATTCGAGGCCGGCCATGGTCAGGAAGATAAAAAATAAAGACTTTCCCACCAGGTTTGAGGCTATTAGCGATGTTTTTTAAAGCGATCAGCGGGTCGTCGATCCAATGAAAGACGTTAAATGACGTCACGTAGTCGTACGTGTTAATTTCTGTGATTTCGGCTGCCGATGCATGCTTGAACTCCAAATTTGTAAAATTCGCTTTAGCTGGCTGTTCTTTGGCCTTTTCAATCATGGAAAGAGATGGATCGATCCCTAAAACCCTGCCCCTGGGCAGCTGATTTGCGAGAAACAATGTGGCTCTGCCATCGCCGGAGCCTACATCCAACACTTGTTCACTTCCATTGAGTTTGAGTTTCCTTATACAGTTCAAATCCCAATTGTATTGGAGGTCTGAATGATCTGCATAATATGGTCCATCCCAAG
>DASPVU010000079.1:0-5805 GCA_035622215.1 Myxococcota bacterium
GATATTTGGCGCCATCATTGACGCCGCGGATATAGCTGTCGAGTAATTCATTCTCTTCTTTTGACAGCCGCAAAAGCTGTTCATCGAGACGATAGGTCAAAATCCTGAGCTTTCGGTCATGATTAAGAGCGCGTTCGCCAAAAAGCTCCGATATCCGTCCTAATGCTATGTGGCGCAAAAAATCGATCTGAAACAAGCGATCCTTGGCATGCATGAACCCAAGTCCATACATGAGCTCAGGTATATTTTTCGCCTTGATGAAGGGAAGGCCATAGTTATCGACCGCAACTTCGATATTACCATCGGGTTTGCCATGGGCTTTTAATGACCTGAGAGATGGCGGTTTGAACAGCAAGAATGGATTACAGGCACTGAAAAGGAATACTGCGACAACAAATGAAATTCTCATCCCGTTAACCAACCCATGTGCTCAATACACGAAACTGAAGTGATAACTTATTCTTATTTATTCCCATTCAATCGTTCCGGGCGGCTTTTGCGTGATGTCATACAAAACACGGCCAACGCCCGATACTTCATTGGTGATGCGACTGGAGATCGCGCCCAATAGATCGTAAGGAAGCTTGCTCCAATCCGCGGTCATGGCATCAAGGCTTTCGACACAGCGGATCACCACGGTGTCTTGATAGCAGCGGGCATCGCCCATCACGCCTACGCTTTTCACAGGAAGAAGGACGGCAAACCATTGCCACATGTTCGGGCATTTACCTAACGCCATTGCTCCCTCTACCTCTTGACGGACGATCAAATCGGCCTGTCTGAGGCGATCGGCACGATCTTCCGTTACTTCGCCGGGAAGTCGCACAGCGAGGCCCGGCCCGGGAAATGGCTGCCTCATGAGTACGGCATCCGAAATTCCAAGCATGGCACCTATCTTACGCACTTCGTCTTTGAATAGGTCTCGCAGTGGCTCTAGCAATTTAAGCTTCATTCGTTCTGGCAATCCGCCCACGTTGTGGTGGCTTTTGATGGCGTGCGAAGGACCATTACTTTGGCACGGAGATTCGATGACGTCAGGATAAAGCGTCCCTTGGCCAAGAAATTCGATCGCTGGAAATCGTGATGCCTCTTTCTCAAACACATCGATAAACACGTGGCCGATCGCTTTTCGTTTGAGCTCGGGGTCTATAACACCGGCCAAGGCGGAGAAAAATTGTTCGCGCGCATCAACGATGCTGACATTTATTGCCAGTTTCTGGGCAAAAATATTCTCGATCTCTTCAATCTCACCTGTTCGATGCAAACCGTGATTGACATACACGCAATGCAATTGCTCCTTAATGGCCTGGTGTATCAACACCGCCGCTACTGATGAATCTACGCCACCAGAAAGTCCCATGATAACGTGGCTCTTGCCCACCGTCCGTCGCATCTCTTCGATTTTTCGTTGCAAAAAGTCTGGAAGTGCAAAACCAAAAGACGCGTTTACGATCTTAAAGACAAAATTGCTCAGAATTTTGTCGCCGTATTGGCTATGGGAGACCTCGGGGTGGAATTGCACGCCAAAGATTTTTTTGCTTTTCCACTCAATGGCGGCGTGAGGACAAGTCGGACTTCGTGCGATGGTGGAAAACTCGGTGTTCTTTAGATCCACCTGGTCAGTGTGGGACATCCAAACATCGACGGACCGTTCTATGCCCGAAAAAAGCATGGAATCGCCGTCCAGATCGATCCTTCGCTTACCAAATTCCCGATGAGCAGCGCGCTTTACCAAGCCGCCGAAGTGATCGACGATGAGTTGCATGCCGTAACAAATGCCCAAGACGGGTAGACCAAGATCGAAAATTGCACGGTCAACCGAGAGAGCGCTTTTTTCCGCCAGAGACTCGGGGCCACCAGATAGAATCAACGCCGAGGGCGGATTGTCGCTCAATTCTTTGATGCTCACCGAAGCGGGCAGCACTTTGGCCATCACGCCGAGCTCGCGAACCTTTCGCACGATCAGCATGGTAGTCTGCGACCCAAAATCGATAACAGCTATGTGGTCTCTAGAGTCCATGCTCGTATCCCGCTCCTTTTAATAGATTGGGCAAGCTATCGAGCCGAAAAAACGCTGCCAATGAGGGAATGAGAAAACGCGGCAAGTTCCTGAGTATTCGACGTTTTCAAAGCAAGCCGTGATTTGAACTCTTTCTTTGCGCTCACCCACTAGTCATAACAAAGAGCGGAGGGGAGATGACTATGATGTTAGCGCACCAGCGGATCAGTCCTACAGCCAAATTGGTGGCATATTGGCGGCAGTTTACTGATATTCCGTTTGCCGAAGATGTGGCGAACCTCTTCGATGTGGTGCACATCTACACAGACCTACTGAAGGGGCCAGAAGACCGTTATTTTAAGCATGAGATCATGGCACCGATTTTGGAAGTTCGCTACAAGTCCATTCAGAACGCCTTAGAAAAGCGAAATATGAAACAAGTGCTCGAGTTTGCGAGCGGTATTTCTTTGCGCGGTCTTGCCATGACTAGGGATCCGGCGCTGATTTACGTAGAAACCGATCTGCCGGGGCTTAATGAAGAGAAGCTCAAACTCATCAACATCATCAAGAACCGACACAACATTGGGCACCGCCCGAATCTCTTTTTCTATCCAGTGAACATTTTGAATTTCGATGAAATCGAACCTTCGTTACAAAACCTCGATCGAAAAAGACCCTTAGCGATTGTTCATGAGGGACTATTTCAGTACTTGACGCGCCAAGAAAAGACCGTCGCCGCAAAGAACATCCATAAAATCCTCGAAATCTTTGGCGGTATCTGGATCACTCCCGATCTCGATACGGAAAAGAGCTTGCACGCCCGATTATTCGAGCCCAAGCAACTTGAGCAGTTTGTGGCCGCAATCAAGCAACACACTGGGCGTAATTTCCACGAGAATACCTTTAAGGACGACGAAGACGTGTATGGGTTTTTTAACGAACTTGGCTTCGAGACGGCGCACGCACCGCAGTTTGGTGACGACATTGTTCTGTCGAGCCTCAAAGGACAGCCCATGCCCGAAGACATGCACGAAGCGCTCGCGAGCTTACGTCTATGGACGTTAACCATCAAAAACAGGTCCGTTTGATGACATCATTTCTAGTCAGTTATTTTTCCGGATTACTGCTCATGTTGATTATTGATGGAGTTTGGCTGTACTTGATGATACCGAGAATCTATCAGAAACACCTAGCACACCTTCTTGCTCCATCAGTTAATGTTTGGGTCGCATTTGCCTTGTATGTGCTCTATGCCTTCGGCATTTATTTTTTGATTGTACGACAAGCGGCGGCGCAAAATATGAGCCTGACAGCTACATTTGGTCTTGGTTTGGTTCTTGGGCTCACGGCCTATGGTTGCTACGATCTTACCAATCAAGCGACATTAAAAGAGTGGCCCACGTTAGTCACTGTCATCGATATGATTTGGGGTGGGCTGCTTACCGGCTTCGTGGCAATCGGGAGCACCTGGATCACGCGCCTATTTCACCGCATCTAATCGAGTAATTGTTATTGTCGGGATTTTCTGTAACCTGCCGACGGTCTAATTAAGACCTTTTTTGTGAGGCAGTTATGAAAACTCTTTGGTTTGCTTTTCTTTTTGTTGCATCACTCGCACCCGTGACTCATGGCGGTCCAGGAATGTCCAGATTTATTCCACCCCAACAAGAAAAACCTCGTCCGAATGTCTTTCTCCAATATCTCGATCGGCATCGGGACAAAGTGTTTGTTGTAGCCGATGTAGAAATCGTCAGATACAATTCGGGGAATTATCTCATGCTTTCTGTGTTGGATCCCGAAGTCGAGGTCCTAATTGCCACGAGTAGAGCGGCTACGGAAAAAGAACTTCAGTGCTTTGTCCATACAATCCAGTTCATCGGTCGGAGGGCTCCGGTAATAGTTGAGGTGAGCGAAGTTGAGTCTTATGAACCGGATATATATGATGCGATATTTATGATTAACAACATCGAGTATATCGATGGTCCCGTTGGCGTCTTCGGCATCACCAACCTCGCACCATCGACTCACCAACTACCGTATAGCAGGGTGCTTTAGATAGCCAAATTACTCTGCTAGGGCTGGCCCGTAAGAGAATGTTTGCAGGAGGAGTTATGGCGCAGGCTCGCGTAATTGACGGCGTTGCCCTTGCTCGAGATCTTACGGATCAACTGAAATCGACTATTGCTGGCCATCAGTTTGAGCGCGCTCCGTGCCTAGCCACGGTTTTGGTGGGCGATAATGCGGCGAGCGCGATTTACGTCGCTAACAAACGAAAAAAGGCAGAAGAGATCGGCATTACAAGCATTCATCACCATTTACCAGAAACCAGCTCGACCGATGATTTGCTAAAATTAATCGGAGCATTGAATCGGAATCCTCAAGTTGATTCGATATTGATTCAGCTACCTCTGCCTAAACACGTCTATGCCAAATCGATCATACAGGCGCTGGATCCCAAAAAAGACTGTGATGGTTTTCACCCGACTAATCTCGGCTTTTTGGTCAGAGAGGAGCCGGAGATTATTCCGTGCACTCCGCTCGCCATCTTGCACATTATTCAATCGGTCAGTTTTTCCATCAAAGGTAAGCACGCGGTGGTGGTGGGGCGAAGCAATATTGTAGGTAAGCCGGCGGGCTTGCTTTTGCTTCAGGGCGATGCCACCGTCACCATTTGCCATAAAGAGACCATCGACCTTTCGCACTTTACTCGGCAGGCTGACCTGCTTGTGGTGGCAGCTGGACATCCTCGGTTGATCAATCGCTCGAATGTCAAAAAGGGAGCCTTTGTTATTGATGTGGGCATTAATCGCGATGAGAAAAATAAGATATGCGGTGATGTTGATTTTGCCGACGTGGTGGATGTGGCCTCGTATATTACGCCGGTACCTGGGGGCGTTGGTCCTTTAACCATTGCCATGTTGCTCAAGAACACCGTTGACAGTTATTTGAGGTCCAGACCATGACGGCGAAAAAAACGCCCCTTTATTCTGCTCACCAGGCACTGAACGCTCAGTTTGTTGAATTTGCCTCGACTTTGCTTCCCGTGCGTTTTCACAGCGAAAAGGAAGAACATCTCGCCGTGCGACAGGCAGTTGGCATATTTGACGTTAGTCATATGGGCGAATTTTTTGTTAGCGGCAAAAACGCGGCAAGTTTTCTCGACCATCTTCTCACCAATAATGTTAATCGTCTTTCAGAGAATGAAGCACAATATAGTTTGCTCTTGAACGAGCAGGGCGGCATTATCGACGACCTGATAATTTACCGACAACGAAATGGACAATTTTTGCTCTGCGTCAATGCCGCTAACATCGAGCGCGATTGGCAGCATATTAGCCGAGAGAAGAGAAGCGTTGGCGATGTCGAGATAGAAAATGCCTCCCATCGTTTTGCGCAGATTGCAGTACAGGGCAAGAAGGCGAGTGAACTCTTGCGACTGTTAACTAAAAGCCAATTGCCAGCTCGGTTTCACATCGTGTCGACAAAACTCAATAGCATCGAAACCTTGGTCGCCCGCACAGGTTACACGGGAGAAGATGGCTTTGAGATTTTCCTTAGTAATGTCGACGCAGAGCACCTTTGGCAGATCCTATTAGAGCATGGACAAGCTCTCGGCATAAAACCCTGTGGTCTTGCGGCCCGTGATTCTCTGCGCTTAGAAGCGGGGCTGCTCCTTCATGGTCAAGACATGGACGAAACTACTACGCCGATCGAAGCGGGCCTAATGTTTGCCGTCGACATGAATAAAAAAAATTTTATTGGCAAAGACGCTCTTATCAAGCAAAAAGCACGTGGCATCTCGAAAA
>DASPVU010000080.1:0-9109 GCA_035622215.1 Myxococcota bacterium
AGCAAAAGAACGCCATCATGAAGGGCGTGAAAAAGGCGCTCGTTGAAAATGAAAATTTTTTGCGGGATCTTAATATCGGCTCCGCTGTCATCAATAACGGCAACTATCCCGATCTTGCCGACGCCATAAAAGCTGAAGTCGCCAAACTATTTCCAAATCTGAAGACATGGGGAGAGTCATATCTTCCGCACGAAGTTTACCAGGTGATTGCCGATCGTGCCGGAGCAACTACAGCAGAAAAGAACGCCATCATGGATGCCGTAAAAGCGGCCATGGATCTACCCAAGGATCAACAGGTACGTGATGCCGCAATTCAAAAAGCAGTGAATGATAACGGTGCTCAGCCTGGGTTTGCCGCTGCCATCAAGACAAAACTAGATAAGGTTGAGCCCATAGCTAAGCCTGCCGTATTAATGACACGCGCTGAAGCCGATTTGCCACAAAACGTTTATGACGTGATTGCCAACCATAGCACGGCGAAGACCCGTGAAAAAAATGCCATCATGACGGCAGTTTCAGAGGCCATCAAAAAAGGTGGCCCATTCTTGAGAGATTACTACGTAGATCGAGCAGTGTCCGATAATGGCCGATATGCGGGCCTCGCTGCTTCTATCAAGAAGGAAGTAAATCTTGCTCATCCCGTATTGGTAGATTGGCTGGATTCGCGTTTGCCGCTTTCGATTTATAACCTCATTGCGGACCGTAAGGATGCAAAGATTGTGGATAGAAATGCGATCATGGTGGCAGTAAAGGCTGCTATGGATGCTCGGCCAAAAGTTCAGGCAACGCGAGATGCCGCCATCGCCAAAGCAGTAAACGATAACGGCGCATATCCGGGGCTTATAGACAAAATCAAGTCAGCCGTGAATGCTTATGATCCGATTGCTGTCGTCGTGACCCTGAAGACCAAATCCGAATCTGGTTTGCCAGAAGAGGTTTATGACGTCATCGCGAGCCACTACCTTGCGAGCAATGCTGAAAAGAACCTCATCATGGCCAAGGTGAAGGCGGCGATGGCGGTAACCCCGAAAAATCAAATTGCTCGAGAGAAAGCCATTGAGGAAGCTGTGAGAGAAAACGGCGCTTACTACGGCTTGGCAAATGATATCAAAAAAGCTGTTGATACCGTAGATCCGATTTTGGCTCCTCTAAAGACTCGTCTCGAATCTGGCTTGCCACAAGAGGTCTATGACGTCATCAAGAACCACCCTCGTGCCACCACCCAGCAAAAGAACGCCATCATGGCCGACGTGAAGGAGGCGATTGCCTTTCGCCCGAAAAGTCAAGCTAAGCGAGATACGAACATTCTCCTCGCGGTTATTAAAAACGGAAATTATTCGGGATTTGATGAGGAAATCAAGAAGGCTGTTGATTCTTATGATCCGATTACGGTTCCCATAAACCTGAAGACTTGGGTTGAGTCTGACTTGCCAGTGTCAGTATATAACGTCATCGAAAAACATCCGTCGGCCACCATAAAGGAAAAGAACTCCATAATGGAAGGCGTGAAGGAGGCAATGGACCGCCGCCCGAAAGACCAGTTTATGCGGGATTTCTGGATTGACTTTGCGGTCAAATATAACGGCAATTATCCGGGGCTTGCCAACCAAATAAAGGCCGCTGTTAATGCCTCCGATCCGATTTCGGTTCCCGTAACTTTGAAGACGCGGCTTGAGTCGGGCTTGCCACAATCAATTTATGACGTCATCAAAAACCACCCGTCTGCCAGCGTCGTGGAAAAGAACGCCATAATGATTGGTGTGAGATGGGCTATGACGTTTGAAAAGAACAATCAAGCTGGTCGAGATAAGGTTATTGCGACTGCAGTGGCGAGCAATGGCAACTACCATAATCTTGCAAGCGACATCAAAAAAGCGGTGGATGCTTACGAGCCAATTTCTGTGCCGGAAGTGCTTATAACACAGTCGGCATCGAAATTGCCTCAATCAGTTTATGAGGTGATAGCGAAACACGCCGGTCGAACGATACGTCAGAAAAACGCCATCATGGTGGAGGTTCTGGACGCTATTTTACGTTATCCGGACGCCAAAGCTTTGCGCGATGCTGGCATTTCGCATGCAGTGAAAATATCCGGTGGTGGATGGGATGCTCTGCTCATTGACGCCATCACGAAAGAAGTAGATAAAGCATACCCGATTAAATCTTCGGCTCCGGCTGTTGACGAGAAGCTGCTAAACACATTTTATGACGCCTGGGAAAAAGGCGATGAAACAGCAGTAGCTAAGCTTGTCCCAGCTTCCCTAAAGAAAGATTTCGTGGATTTTCTTTCCGAAAAGAAAAGTTTTGATGCTAGTTTTGCCAAATTTTACAACGCCAAAACTAACAGGTTCATTGACGAGAATTATCCTGTCAACTTTAATAGCTTCTATCTTGGGTTAAATCATTTCAAAGAATCTTTAGATAAGAGTCCGGAAAAAACCTCATCAACAGGTTTGGTCCTACGGGAACTAGTAACGAAAGCTCGAGAAGCAGTTTCGTTATTACAATATAGTTACATGAAGCAATGGCTTGTTAAAACCAAGAAGGACTTTGCTGTACTTAAAGGAGCGACCCAGGCGACTCTCTACAGGGATCTTACGAATAGGCTCTCATCGTGGAATGTCCTGATCAATAACTCAGGTAGTTTTGGTCTAGATAAATTGAAAGATGTAATAGAAAATTCAACATTAAAATACTTTATGACTAAATTACAAAATATTGTCGTCGATATAAATAATTTGATAGCAGAAGTTTCCAGTGAAGCTTATGATCTCAGCCAGTCTATTAAATCTGAAAAATTAAGAACCCAAGCTGAAGATCAGCGCTCCAACTGGTTAGATAGGGTAGAAGAGATTCCGGGGCTGAAAATTCCTTGATGTCCAAAAAAAGGACGACCGCTCCGGGCTTATGCTTATAGGAAATTTAAACGCCAATTTTTTTAATCGCGCCCTCTAAGTTCTCGTATTTAGTCTCAAAAATTAGGCCTTTATTTCCAAAATTTAGATCTCAGCGGTCTAGGCTTCCTAAAAACGGGGGAAAAGTGTCCAGATCCCCGTATCCTTGCCTGACAGACCTTTTAAAATCAAATTTTGGATGCACTTAAGCCAGGTCACATTTAGATCCTATAGGGGTCAGCTCACGAAAGGGAAAAAATCGTACGCTAAGGAATTATTTCTTTAGCCATCTTATGACTGAGGAGCGGCTTGAGGTGCGCCCCTTCCGGTATGGCCGCATCGATGGAAAAAATATCTCTGCGTAATAAAAGGCAATACGTCGGGACCGGACGGTTACCCACATCCAGATAAATTCAAAATCGGCTTGTTTGTCCAATCCTTAACCCTCTAAGATAGGGGGAAAAATAAGGAAAGGAGATGTGCGTAATGGCTAGTTCGATTATTGAATCAAAAAGGAGATCGGCATGAAGTCAATCAAAATGTTGGTATCACTTTTAGCACTTTCAACAATATGTATGACCGATCTGTATGCGACAATTATTTATGTGCCTGGAGACTATTCTACAATTTCCTCGGCAATTTCCGCGGCAAGTCCCGGAGATACGATTGTTGTAGCGGCTGGAGTTTATAACGAGCATGTTGTAATCAATGTGGCAAATTTAACTTTATTAGGGGCACAGGCAAATGTCGATGCAAGAATGAGGACATACATACCGGCGAATGAATCAATTATCACTTTTGCCACACCGGCATTTGGCACCGGTATTGTTAATATTGCCTCGCCTAATGTTATTTTTAATGGATTTACCGTCCAGGGAGACGGTACAATTGTTAATTCGACCGGAGCTATTTTTGCGGGTGACGCTGGGCAGTTCTTGCCAAACACAACAACAATTGATGTCACTGGTTTGCAACTCCTTAACAATATTGTGCAGAACAACGCTAATGGGATTTTAGTCGCATCAATTGAGCCAACTCCTAAAACTCCTAACTATTTAGTTCAGTACAATTATCTTCAGAATAATAGCGGGGATTTTACAAATGGAGACGGTCAAGGTGTATTTTTTAATAATTCGGCCGGATCCGTTATGACAAATGTGACCGTAACCGAAAATTTATTTAATGGTATGGAGACGAGCGCTTCGGTTAATTTAGCAAATGTAACAACGGCAACCGTTAGCTACAATGTGATGAACCAAGACAACTCGATCGCATTGTTTGCCACAACCGGTGTATCAATCATTGGAAATGTCACAACGGGTGCCACTGGAATTATTCCTGGACAGCCATCAACTGATGGTAACATCGCCGATGCGATTTTTGTCGGTTTCGGTTGTTCAAATACGACAATTACAGACAATCTGATATACAGTGCAACAGACAATGGCATCAACATTTATCAGGGAAATTCAAACATCACCATCACCGACAATTGTATCGTAGGCAATACATTCGCTGGTATTTCGCTTAATAGTGGAGGAATTGCTGCGAATTCTAACATTACAATAAACAACAATAACATCGCACTGAATACGACCGGACTAAATCTTGGCGCCGGAAGTTATACTTCGCCGCCCCCTTTGTTAGATGCAACGTTAAATTATTGGAATAGCGCTCTGGGACCAAACTATAATGGTACGAGTCCAGGAGCCGGCGATTTAATCACAGACAATAATATACCAGCGACACAAACTGTCCAATATACACCATTCTTAACGACTGCAACTCCAACAGTAACAGCTTCGCCCTCAAGCCAAACGATTAGCAGTGGAAGGACAACTTCCATTGCCCTTAGCTCTAATGTGCCTGGCAGCACCTTTAGTTGGACGGTAGTGGAAAGTGGCGTGACGGGAGCAACCGCAGGAAGTGGTGCATTGATTGCCCAGATTTTAACGACGACGACAACCGCTGTCGGAACAGCAACTTATACGATTACGCCGGCAACAACCTCTGGCTGTCCAGGATCCGCTATTACAGTGGTTGTGACAGTCAATCCAGATCCAGTGGCACCAAGTGTCGCTAAGAACTTTTTCCCAAATGTAATCGACGACTCCAGAAGTTCAACCTTGGTCATTACCCTGTCTAACTCTAACAGCATGCCAGCGTCCATTACATCTCTCACAGATAGACTCCCTGGCGATCTTGATATACTTAGCTTTCCCCAAAATACCTGTGGAGGAATAGTTGTCGTTAGAGGTTCGACAATAACATTGACAGGAGGCGCGATTCCAACCAAGGGATCTTGCACGATTAGCGCTGAAGTCAGCGCGTGCTGCGATGGCGTGCTCACCAATCATATTAGGGTCGGTGCATTGCAAACGAGCTTAGGCAACAATGTTACTCCTGCCTGTGCACAGTTGACCGTATGCTCATCAAGAGAACTCGGGCATCTGCAATGTGTCAATCAAAATACCAGCGATGAGGAAGAAATGTCGCCCTATATCGAAGAGTCTGCATTTGCATTTAGGAAGCACAAACGCCAATTTTTCATAACCGCACCCTAAAAACCCTCGGATTTGGACTGAAAACTAAGACTGAAGTGGACCCAATTGGCTAGACAGTTTTAGAGCCGAATTAAGTTTGTTTTGCAAACCTGAGAATCGCTTAAGGTTCTGGGCACAAAAATAGCCGCTCATCGAATATAGTCAAAAACCAGTTCAACGGATTTGGCTATGGACGAGCAGCTAATCGCAACCTTCTGTGAAATAGATGATTTTTGCAAGGAGTTTGAAGGCTTTTGGTATCGCTGGCTTAAAGATCTTGGCATCCGAAAGCGCGTTCGTCGTGATGTGATTTCTTTAAGTGAGTTTTATTCTGACTGTATTTGCGGTGCGAACTGACGTTGCGTTAGAGAGTAAGTATCTCTTGCGCATTTAAAGCTTGTGCAGTTGGCTTCCCATAGTCGGGATGTTCTTCCTCAAACCAATGATCATCGTGTTTAAGGGTCATGGCCCATTCAAGATGAGCTATCCCAGCAGCAGGACTCCTCCAGCCAAAAAATTTATCGAACCAACGATAACGAAATAAGCGCAACGCGTTGTTCTTTTCGTCAGAACAAATAATGTGCATCCAGGCTTCTTCAATTTCGACAAAGTTTATCAATTCATCGAACACGGCATGGAGAAGGCGCGTATCAAATTCTTGATATTCGCCTCTTGTCAAATTGGAGGTCAACGCATGTGTTTTATAAAAATAACGATTGAGCAGATAAAAACGTATATCATTCAATTTTTTGAAAGGCCAAACTATGACGTCACGCACATAATCAAAACCTTCTTCAACGATCCAATAGCGGATTTTCTTCTTTTTAGCTTCCTTACGCCAAAGCCTCCATTCCTGTGATGTACCAGAAACAGGTGCCGGGGTTCCACGGAGCCAGTCTGTAAATTTCTTGAAGGACCAATATTTTCTTGATCTCATCGTGATTCCTTAAAATTAATCATTAATCTGAGATACTATTTCTATAAAAATATCCGGTTTGACTATTTTAATGCCTTCATATTCAAGTAAATCAAGCAAATCTTGATCCCAGCTTACTATTAAACTCGCTTTTGCCGTTCTGGCGGCAGCAAGATAAATGACGTCTTTCGGATCGCGGCATTCTTTCGGAGAAATAGGTATGTCAGGGACCATAACGGCGATCTGAGCAATATCCTCAACGGCCTGGCTTATCTGGCCTTTGTTCTTACCCGTAAGCTTCATTATTCTCGGACGGATTAACACGTCATGGACTTCGGCCAAAATCATTTCGGTGACAATAAGTTCAAAAGCACTATCAACCTTGGTGAAAACTTTTAAAGCTTTGCTGCAAACGCCGCGCGGAGAGACCTCAGCGCCAATATAGACATTAGCATCAAGGACAACCCTCATTATTTTTTCTTTCTTTTTTCAGCTCGGTAACTCTTAATTTCTTCGTTGGCAATTTGCATAGCTTCTTCATCAGAAAGTTTGCTTTTACTTGTGTCAATGAAATTATCAATTCTTTTTGCCGCATTGCGCCTATAGTATTCCAGTACACTTAATGGCACAATGGCCGCTGCGGGCTTACCTTTGCGTTCTATAATAAAACAATTGTGGACATACTCTACTTTACTGAGAACTTCACCAAGCTTGTGCCGCAAATCCATAGCGGTTAATGTTGCAGTCATATTCAACTCCAGGTTATGTATCAATTGTACCACTTATATCAATTGTTGCAAGTAATTCCTAAATTATCGCGAAATTTCGATAGGATCCGCGTATTTACATTTTAGCAATTTATAAACTGTGGAGCGTCCAATCCCCATTTTTTTTGCGATGTTACCTGCCGCTTCTCCTTGAGAACGCAGCTCTGCCATGAGGCGTTGATCTATTCTTGTTTTGGGCCCAAACTTAACGCCATTCGATTTTGCTTCAATGCGCCCTTCGTTAGTGCGCTCAAGAATGCGTGCTCGTTCGGCTTGGGCTACCGCGGCAAGAATGGTTACAACCATTTTTTCCATGGTGCCTTCGGTATTAATTCCATCATCCAAAAAACGAATAGCCACACCCATTTGGTCAAAGTCTTTGATCAGCTTAACCATATCTGCCGTGTCGCGACCAAGCCTATCCAGTTTTTTAACGAGCATGACATCCCCGCCCTCGACCTTCATGCGCAAAAGCTTCAAACCTTCTCGTTCAATATGTTTGCCGCTCTCTTTGTCCGTAAAGCTTCTGTATGGGTTTTGACGGCCATTGGTGAGCCAAAAATACCAATCTATCGTCCGGGTTGGCCGCAGGCCTTGTGGAAAAAAATCGCGGCGCTTCTTTAATTTTCTTTTTTTAGAATTGGAAAAGATTGAACCCATACACCCCATACGTTTTTAATTTCTTTTTTTTCTAAAAGTTGTGCGACTTCGCCTAAAGCGAAAGTCGTGCTTTTATATTTTCTAGAAGCAGTCTGGTTGACACAATAAAATGGTGCAGTAATCTTTAACAGTTCGGCCAGTAATAAGATTTTATTTTATCAGCAGACGAACAAATTTCTTATATTTTTATGCGGGGTTTGTATGTTAAGAAAATGCTTAATATTTCTTGCGATGTTCGGCCTGCTTATTCTTAATGCTTGCGGTGATATGAATACTGTCAGCGCAAATGTGGCGTTTATTGCAGACTTTGTGGAGCCAGATACAATAACATCGGAATATGCTTTTATTCAAAAAGAAGCGCAATTCACCGATATTCGCTCCCTAGAGTTTACCCCTACTCTAGCAAAAAATGGCTTTAGTTTTGTGAACTTTAAGGAAGATCCAGATAAGGATTTTTTGGATACATTAGCCAATGTGAATCATTCGCTCTTGCGGGGCGAGTACAATAAGCCGCTAGTCGATCAATTTAACGAAGCGGTGGAAAAGACGGTAAGCCAGTGGGCGAAAAGGAACTTACCAACGCTTCAGTTTGATAATACGATTTGCACTTTGACGGTGTATCGCAGCAATAAGCCTAACGGCAATGCGCATATGAGTTACCCCATCGCCCATATCGACTTTGCCAAAACTTATTACGTACACCCGGCAGAATTGGTAGAGGCGCTTGCAAGGTCGGATCTTTTTGCGAAAAAGCTTGGGTTACAAGATGCCGATCTGAGCTACTGGCAAGATCCAAAGAGATTGGCCCTTTTAGTAAACGTGTGGATGCCTCTCAATGACGTGGTGAAAAATCATCATCTTGGTGTGGTGGACAAAGAGAGCTTAAATCGGCAACAAGACACCAATGAATTTTCAACCTCAATTCGAGACCAAGAAAATGATCAACAAAGCCGCCGCTTTTATAGCGTAGGGCTAAAATATAGGTCTCACCATAAATGGTATTTTAAAAGCAATATGGAATTTGGCGAGGCCATTATATTTGATACCAAGAACACGGCCCACGCTTCCATAAGCCCGCCAGAGCCCGACTTCGAGCGACGCAGCATTGAAACGCGTTGCTTCTTCATAAAGAGTTAGCTCGGCATTCACCGAGTTATGGGCACTAACTTACAGAAAGCAGTGCAAGGACGAAGAGATACAAAAATTGGGCAACTAATTACCACGCAGGCATGCGAGATACCAAATGATCAACCGCGCGAGGAGTGCAAGTTAATTACATTCTTAAGATTCCCGGATGGACTTAATTTCGCTAATGAATTGTTCTCTTTC
>DASPVU010000081.1:0-5286 GCA_035622215.1 Myxococcota bacterium
TCGCCAAACTTTTCTGCTTCGATGCCTAAAGCTTTGATCTCCGATGCGTGGCTTTCCAACAAAGCCATAGACGACAGGTCTAGGTCAATCGCTATGGGTAGAAGCAGCATGGTCGGCAAGTTCACTCTATGTCGATCACGAAGTCTTTCATACATGACTCGTTCATGCGCAGCATGCTGATCGACGATGACTAGGCCCTGTTCACTCTCCAGAAGGAGATAAGTAGAACTTATTTGGCCAATCGCGCGTAAAGATGAAAAATCGGGAGCATAGAGAAGGGGAGTTTTTATGGCGGCGCTTGATGGTGGTGATGACAAATCTTGTAAAAACCCGCTTCGCTCACGCCCTGAACGAAATAAATATAAGCTCTGTCCCGCAATGGGTCTGGGCGTACCGATGGGTGCACGAAGCTCCTCGCCTGACGACAACCACGGAGTTTTGGCCAGAGCTTTTCTAAGTTCGCCAATAATTTGCGAGACTACTTCTTTGTCATTTCTAAATCGAACTTCGGCCTTTCTGGGATGAACATTAACGTCAACCTCGTCGGGAGCCATAGCAATTTTTAGCGCGCATACCGGCTGAAACCCCACCTCAATCAAGCTTTGAAAAGCGGTCTTGATGGCAATAACGAGTTTTTTATCGCTGACCAATCGATTATTGACAAAGAACACCATCCCTCGCGTATCTCGCCGCTGCACCATTGGCGCACCAATTACGCCATGTATCGACAATAGTTCGGTGTCAGTTCTCAGTTCGTAAAGATAGCGCTGATCCTCACCCAAAAGTAAATGTGCTCTAGCAAGCGCATTACTGCTCTCGGACGTGCAGGAAAAACTTAGTTTGTCATCGATAAAGCAGCGAAAGCCGATGTCTGGATGGGCAAAAGCCATAGCCCGCAAAAAGCGATCAATTTCCGATGCTTCAACACCCTTTGATTTCGCAAACTTTAATCGGGCCGGTACATTAAAAAACAAATCGCGCACTTCAATCCTGGTGCCAAATGCCGCTCCTGCCTTGCTAATTTCCACAAGCACGCCTGCATCTATTTCCGCTCTAGTTCCATGCTCATGCTTGTCCGGTCGCGACGTGATTAGCATTTGAGAAATCGAAGCGATGGACGGCAAGGCCTCTCCACGAAACCCAAAAGTATGAAGATTTTCTAGATCGCTAACGGAATTGAGTTTGCTGGTCGCGTAGCGTCTAGTAGCTAGTCTGACGTCCGCCTCATCCATGCCAAGGCCGTCATCCTGCACCACGATATAAGCAAAGCCCCCATTTTTGACGCGTACTTCTATATTGCGAGCACCTGCGTCAATCGAGTTTTCGACCAACTCTTTGACCACGGATGCTGGCCTTTCCACTACTTCACCGGCCGCGATCTGATTGGCCACCTGTTGGCTTAATTCGACGATTTTTCCCATATGGTGCATTCACTCTTATTAAAGTAAGAATCTTAGGCATATTGATCATAGTCGGACAATGTGAGGCTAACTGCGTGATTTCTAAGATCTTTTTTATGGGAACTTACTTGTTGGTTGGAGTCTTGGCTTTCCTGCCAAGCTGCACCATGTTTAGTTTGCGGGCGAAAAACCCCGAGGCTATTGGTGCAGTGGCGGAAAGCTCCACCCAATTAGCTAAAGTGATGACCAAAGATATTCCGATCTTCGGCCCCAAAAAACGCATCTTAGAAGTGGGCGCTGGTACCGGAGTCTTTACCGAACTGCTCGTAGAAAAGTTGGGCCCACGCGATATCTTAGATGTGGTGGAATTAATGCCTGAACTGTGCACAATCTTGGAAGAAAAATTTGCGCAACGCGATAACGTAACCATCTTCTGCGGCGACATTTTAGAGTGGTCACCCTCCTATCGCTACCAATATATTGTATCTGGGCTTCCCTTTAACTCATTTCCTTCCGATTTGGTCAAAAGCATCACTTCTCGCTATCTTGAATGGTCGGAACCCAATGCCGCTTGTTCATTTTTTGAATATAAATGGCTTCCGGCACTATTGCCGTTTGGCATGAATAAGGAGGAAAAAAACCGATTTAAGGCTACCCGTGCCGTAATCGAAGATTTTGTCCATCGCTTCGAAAAGTCTAGCGAAAGCGTCTATCTCAACATGCCACCCGCCACGGTCCATTTTCTCGAAATCAACCGCTCTTCTCCCGCGAGTGGGAAAGAGCCCGATCCAAGATACGTTTCACGGTAGTTGGATGCCATTTCTTTTTTTGCGCACTGTGGATTTGATTGTTCTCGAGCAACTGACAAATCGTTTGCAGGCTGTGGCCTTGTTCTCTAAGTTTCATCATTTGCCGAATGACATAGGACTCGCTCGGCACCGCACCAAATTTTCTGCTGCCTAGTTTTAGGCCTTTGCGCTTTTTCTTGAGCAAAGCATTCTTGATCTTTTGCGAACGGATTTGAGCGTCGGCGCTCATGCTGAGCGTAAGAAGCTGATGAAGCGTGGCCAATGTGGAGCTCGTCAACACTGTTCCGTCCTTCGCCGAAGCCAGGTCAATCTTTTTTGCCACCAGTAGGGTGAGCACGTTAATCAAGTTTCTTGGCGGCAAAGTCAACCTTGCCAATTCATCAATGATGATATGGGAGGCCCGTTTATCTAAGCACATGGAGATAGCATGCTCGATGCCCGATGTGAGATGCGCTTTTTCGATAGCTAAAAATCCCACGATATCAATGCCACGATCATGAGCAAAATCACGCATTGCGTCCTGCTTCTCTTGATTTACTGCCGCGTCTGAAATTTCAGCCGCAAACAGGGCTATTCCCTTCTTAAATGTGTCATCCAGCATGGGAAATTTTTATCATCAACTATTGTTAATGACAAGAACAACGAAATTTCTGCATTCTGACGCCAAATTACTCTCGCGGCTTTCAACGATTCGGTGAAAACTTTTTTCTTGACAACGAGAGTGACAATTTGTCATAATGATAAATGTCGTTAACTAAAAAACAGCACCCTGTTGGGTGCTTTTTTTATGCCTGTAGATACCATTCAGTGCCATCTTTTGTGTCTTTAATGCATATTCCGTCTTTCAGTAAAAGATCCCGTAACGCGTCAGCTCTAGCCCAGTCGTGATTTTTTCTCGCCTGTTCGCGCTCACGCACGACGGCCATGTGGGCATCTGAAAGCTCTGGCTTCGAAAACTCATCGATGTCAAAGCCCAATATGGTATCGAAGGAACGCAAAAGCTCAAGCTTTTCGATATTGGCGAGCCCCTGGTCTTTCATCGTCTCCCAAACTATTGAAAGCGCCACAGGAGTATCAAGATCATTATTCATGGCCGAAAAGAAAGCAGCCGCAAGCTCGTTCTTGCGCGCCAAATTTCTTGGCTGTTCTGGATTTAACCGATAGCTAAGCACGCGGTTTTTCATCGATTCAAAGGCGTTGCGCGCACCGTCCAGAGCGTCAAAGCTGAAAAACAGCTGAGACCGATAATGGGCGCCGAAGCATAAATAGCGGTAATGTAGCGGATCATAGCCCATATCAGTGAGCGAGGTTAATGTTAAAAAATTACCCGCGGATTTAGACATCTTATCTTTTTGCAAGACCAAAAACTCTCCGTGCACCCAATAGTTGACCCATTTTTTTCCAAACTTTCCTTCGCTTTGGGCAATTTCATTGGTGTGGTGAATGGAGATGTGATCGATGCCGCCGCAATGAATGTCAAAATGATCGCCAAGATATTTAGATGCCATGGCCGAGCATTCAATATGCCAGCCAGGAAAACCCACGCCCCACGGAGAAGCCCATTTCATGATTTGATGGGGAAATTTGCTGTTGGAAAACCACAAAACAAAGTCCAAGGGATTTTCTTTGCGCGGATCAATTTCCACCCGCGCGCCCTCAATCAGTTCCGCCAAATTTCTACGGGAGAAATCCGCATATGTGGGGAATTTTTCTATCCTAAAATAAACATTCCCGTCCACCGTATAAGTATACCCCTTTTTCTCTAATTCCTTAATGAAGTCCTTCATCTCTTCGATGTGTTCAGTGGCCCGACAAATGATGGTTGGCTTCTCAATATGGAGTCTTTCAATATCATAAAAAAATGCCTGTTCGTAAAAGCGGGCAATATCCCAGGGTGATTTGGCCTCCCTCTTGGCCGCCACTTCCATTTTGTCCGCTCCCTCATCGGCATCTGATTCCAAATGACCCACATCAGTAATATTCATCACATGCTCTACGGCATAACCATTGTCTTCCAGAGTTCGCCGCAAGATATCTTCAAAAATATAGGTTCTCAGATTGCCAATATGAGAAAAATTATAGACAGTTGGCCCACAGGCATAAAGCTTGACCTGCCCGGGTGTTATTGGCGTAAAAGGCTCGATTTTTCTTGACAGGGTATTAAAAAGCGTAAGCACCGGCGACTCCGTAGGCTCTTTATATCAACGCTCTAACAGGCTTTCTCATCCATGTCATCATTTCATCCTGCCCATCATGGTTTAAAATCTCTCGTTGTTAGGGATTTTCGTAACATTGCCTTTGCCCAAATCGAGTTTAGTCCACATCATAATCTTTTAGTCGGGCCAAATGGGCATGGCAAAACCAACTATCTGGAAGCGATTTCTGTGGCTTGTTCATTAAGGCCGATGCAGGGGCTAAATAATTGTGACCTGGTGAGATTTCAAACATCTCAGGCCAAGATCTTGGCGGAGTTTTCTGGCCACCAACGTTTGGAAATAGAGATCTTGCCCCTGGGCAAAAAAGCTCGTCTAAACGAACGCCCACTTAAAGCCACCCAAGAACTCGCCAGAGCCATTTCCTTGGTGTCCTTCATTCCGGCCGAGCTCTCCATGGTTTCTGGCACCAACGCATTAAGACGGCGTGCACTGGACCAGGCATCTGCCTCGCTCTTTTTTGAATACGCAAATGGTCTCAAATCTTACGAAAAACTGCTTTCCCATCGTAATCGACTACTCAAAGACTGGCCGATTGATAAAACGTTGCTGAAAACATTCACCGATCTATTGATCAAGGAAGCAGCGCAGATAATTTTTTTCCGGCTGCAGACCCTTGATAAAATGGAGAGCATTTTTGCCCAGTTAATCAAAGATATTCTTGGCCAGAACCACACTGGCACTTTGGGCTATGTGCGGAAGGACCAGGTGGAAAGCAAGCTCTCGCTTCATGACATATTGGCCAAACTCTCCGACGAGCACACCCAAGTCTTTTCCCATGAGTTAAAGCGAAGGATGACCTTATTTGGCCCGCATTTAGATGATCTGGCCTTTAATCTTGACGGCATTAACGCCAAAAGAACG
>DASPVU010000082.1:0-7942 GCA_035622215.1 Myxococcota bacterium
AGCAAAAAGATCGAGGAGATGATTCAGTCATTTGAACCTTTAGACAGGGATCTATTAAATTTAAAATTACTGGTTGAAGAAGCCAAAGTAAAAATGGAATCCGCCCAAACGCGTTATGCCGCGGCCGAAATCCAAAGCGAAATCCTTACGCAGCAAACACGTGAGGCGCGCCTCGATCACGAACGTTGTATTGAGAATAACTCTTCTCAACCTGCGACGTGCGCTGAGCTTAAGTCAGCCTGGGATGAAGCCAAAAAGGAAATGCAGAGTTTTAGAAACGAATATAGAAAATATCGTAATGAGGCTGAAGAAACAAAAGGAGACTTCAATCTGAAATCATCTCGATACACCGTAATGATCAATCGCTATATCGAAGCGATGGCGCCAGTACTTGAGCTTCAGGACCGTCTCATGAGTCTTCACTCGCGAATCACTGAGCTCTATCGAGACTACGCAAGGCTTGAGGGCGCCACAGGACAAATTACCTGGAGCATTCCCTGGGACAAACTCCTTGAAGACTATCGAAGACTCAATTCCGGATTCCGCGTAAATTGGCAGCGACTTCCTATCAAAGAAGCCGAATTGCTGGTCACTATGAGAACCACTGAAAACGGTACCGAGCTTTTCGATATCCCGGGCGTCAAATCTGCCGTTATTCCTGGGGCAAAACCAACTGGATTTCGTGGGATAGGCTCTGGCGAGAGTGTTAAAAAGGCACAGTTAGAAGCTTCAATCGATAACACTGCTTCAGTTGTCTTCGGCAATGGGATCAGTGGACAAATTGTTCTCAATCTTATGGGAGCCTGCCCGTATTTCGATGGAATGGAGCAATACAAAAAAATAGATAACAGTGAGCTCACTAAGTATATGATAGCTAATCTAACCTATACTTTTGAAGTCGCTGCAAGAAGAGCCTATACAGCATCATACAATCTGTCTTCACTTCTTAGAAAAATCGAACGGAAGACGAAAAATGGCGGTATCTTCTCCACAAGCGCTGCCCATTCTATCCTTGAGGACAATGATTCGAGTGATTGGTTCTCCATATCCTTCGCTGGAAACACATCGGACTTCCAATATAACCGCCAGGAACAAGCGGAAATTACCAAATCGTTAAAATACGAACTCTTTGATAAGGCGTTTCGCCAATTTGCAGTTCTTAATGCGGGCTCCGCCGTACCTCCACCCGTTCCGGAATTTTTGGATTCTGGGGCGACGACGGCATCATCCGAGTTGCGGAAATGTTGGCATCTGTATTGCCAAGCCGGATCGGCCGTTCTCGGGATTGCCAACTCAATATGGGGACGCAGCAACGCCGCCTCTAACTTTCACAGCAACAACCGCGCTTGGGTCACTGAGCGCGTCAACGGCATCGAATTCGTAACGCGCGCCGGATCGCTAACATTTACTGACGAGTAAGAGTGGCATATGAATCCCATGATAATACTCATAGCTATCGGAGCAGGCCTGGGCTTGATCTTTTTAGGGCTAGTACAAAATAACTCGCATTTGCCGACTAATACACAAGCGGCGGATCTGAGCAGCGCACCGAGCATAGCGAAGCACAGTTCGACAGCTGCAGCGCGGGATCATAAAGTCCCGCGTGATGACATGTCGAGCAAATCTCGGGCAATGGAAGGTCACGGTGCCGAGCCTTCCATCCTTGGGCTCGAAGACGAGCTTGAAAGAAATGGCGCCATCGAGCGCCTCAACGCCGATTCGCTGACGATATCAGAAAGGATAAAACTCGGACAGCAGCTAGAAATGCTCGATCGCTTACGAGCCAAGGAAATCGAGGCAGAGCTCGCCACCATTGAGCATGATGTTGCCTATCTCAAGGAAATTCTTTCAGCTAAATTAGAGGCTTTTAGAAGGGAGTATCTATGAAGCTCTTCATTCTCGCACCCTTTATCGTTCTTTTCCCAAGCTGCAGTCCAACATCGTTATGGCCTGGAGCCGCAGAAATCTCCGAAACGCTTAACAGGCACCAACGCAGTTATGTGCATCATGCGACGTCCATAGTGAGTACGGGGCATCCCCCCCCTTATCACCATAGGACATTCGAAATAAGGATCGGCAATTCCAAACTTCACGCGACCATTGAAGGCGAACATGCTGTTATTATTAATGACTATCCTGCCGAATGGCGGGGGCATATGGCATTAGTGCGTTTCGATGGCCAAATAGAGGTTCCCTCCCCGTTTTCTCCCGAGCATTGTGACACGATCAATACTATCGCTGATGGCGGGATTGGAATTGGTGGTTTACTCATACGCAGAGAATATCGTTCCATATTGATCTTAGACATACCAATTTATTTGTCGGATGAGTTTCCGAGTGCGTTGCACAATTCTGCGCAGGCGGCTGGGATATTGCTCACTTATTTGCCGATAAAAAATCCTGTTGATGAGCTCAACGCAGATATCAAACTTGAATTTGCAACGGATGCGATCTCTTTAAAGCTCGGAAATCTCGCCATGTTGAAACAGCAATTTGATGTGGTGAGATACGGTGGCATGAGTTTTGGCGCGCTACAGAAGAAACTCCTCGTCACTTCCGCCGACATAATATGTGATCTGATATCGGGCGCGGCGAAGCTTACGATGGCGTATCCCATAGTTGGCGAAAACCGCGTCGTGAAGGTTGTGTACGATCCGCTGGTGGTTAGGCTTCCCTCGGAGAGTGCGTGACGGAAATTATGTAGGGGCCGGTCTCCGTGCCATAGCTGTCCAAGAACAGAGCTCTATTATATCAAATAGGGCTCTTTGTTCTTTGAACTGGTGGAGCTCGAGGGCTTGATTTCTGATATTGTAAAACGACTAGACAAAAATGGGTCAGCAGGTTTTGCAATGTGATTTTGGCGAGCTTAAAGCTTTTTGATTTATTAGTATGCATCACGACGGCAACTAAAATGGCAGCTATTAAGCGTAGATAGTAGGCGTTGATGATACCGGTTTTGTTACGCGATAGGAAATGGCGGCCATTTAGATAACTCTTAAGAAATTTGAAGAAGATTTCTATTCCCCACCGCTGTTTGTATGTTCGGCATATTTCGTCAGCCGTAAGATGAAAACAGTTGGTTAAGAAAACAAGCAAACCATCTTGCTCATTTTTCGCCTCGATCACGCGAAACTCATTTTTATACTTAGAGCGACTGCTTGTGCTGGGTAGGGCAATAAAATCTGAAATTATCCGTAAACTTCCGCTTTTTTCCTGAGGAATATCAAGCTTCCTAATTACTTTCAAACTCGCCTGGGATGTCAGTCGGGTAATAAATTTTATGGCTTTATCATCTATCTCGGCAAAGCTTCGGCGGCTTTGCATGCCTCGATCAAAGACAAGAATATCGTCTTTTTTAAATACGTATTTATCGATGGCTGCCTTAAACGAGTTCGTCAAACAGGTTTTTTAAAAACAATGGAGGCACCTTGTTGAGATGGTATGCGATCGTTGAACGAGGGATACGACTATCGCGGCCGAGCATGCCATTTGAAAAAGCCTTAAACACACTGGAACCTGAATCTGCCTCCAAAACTCGCAAAGACACACTCTCATGCATAATGTGACTAAAGAGAACAAGCTTAAAGACCGTATTTACATCGTGTTTCTTGTGAAAACGATTAACATCGGTCTCTTGCGCAATACGAGCAATAAGCTTATCGGGAATCAGAGAAAATGCTTGGGCTTGTACGCCCGCCGTTTTTATTTGAAGCATAAAAACTAAAGCATTTTCTCTTATTTTTACATCCTAGAAATCTGTTCTTGGACAGCTATGGCACGGGGACCGGCCCCTACATTTTCGTTCATAAGAGGGCGCCTAATTTCGGAGTTCGTCGACGGAAGGCCAGTCTCTCAGAGAGAATCTCTAGCAGCTATGACTTAGTTTGTTGTCGAGCCCACTCGATCGCTTGCTCGATGGCGCTATCACGATCATCGTCCGCCGTCGGCCTTTGGCTGTTGATTGGGATCCCTTCTATACCGATACCCTCAATCTTATTTCCACGAATTGGCGTGGCCACTTCTGAGCTTGGGGTGTGGAGATAAAAATCGCCCAATACTGTGTCACCTGAGGAAAAAATGTCGCTTCCACCGTTTTGGCAAAGGCCTTCGGTTTTACCGATGAGAACAACTCGCGGATAAAGTTGCAATTTACAGTCTATGAATCCTTGTGAGGCATAGCTTTGACGTTCGAGAAGCACGGCTGGACCTAGCTCTGAAGCCGAACAGCTATTTTCATTGACAATGAAGGCGATTTTACCTGTGAAATCAAAGGCCTCATCGGTTACTTTATCGTACCAGCAGTTGAGACAAGAAATACTATTGTTATCATCACCCAGTTCCCTTCTTGGCACGGACGAAGGAATGGGTGGCTCACCATCACCATGAATACTTTTCCTATACACTGAACCAGGTGCAAGCAGGTAGGAAAGCAGGTGGAGACCGTTGCCTCCGCCATTGTCTCGAAGATCAATGATGAGAAGATTGGCATTCTGTGCTCTCGACATCGCAACATGCACGCGATGAGGGTCATAGAATTCGCCAAAAGTTGGAATCTTCAGATAGACTATCTTCATGTCATCTTCGGGCAGGAGTTCATACCAGCTCGGGAAAAGCGACTCGCCGAGGTAATCTACTTCGACAGATAAAGTTTTATGTTCGCCACTTGGTTGTATCACCTGCAAATCAATTTTTTCGCCGGCCCTGAGCTCTAGCGTCCGCAGTATACTTCCGACATGTTCCTGCTTGACACCACCTATACCTACTACACCTATTATCTTGCTTCCCTCTCGGATTCCCGCTTTAAAACTTCGTCCATTGATGACGACTTTCGTAACAACGACACTCTCATTATGGCCAGCCCTAAACGTCATACCCAATGTTGGCTGATAATATATTGAAGTTTCAATTCTGACATTCTTTGACAGTAGTTTGTTAGGATTACCCGATGGGTGATAAGTTACTTTAACCGTGCACTTCTTTGAAAAATATGCATCTCGAATGATGTCAAAGGTAACCGGTTTGTCTGCGAATGTTACGAGCACGTCGGTTGGCTTAAAGCCAGCTTTTGCAGCTGGGCTATTTGGGTAGACCTTTACCACTCTTTCCTCGCCAGGTCCCGCCGGGACGGTAGCAACTCCAAAATGTACGGGCCGTACTCTTTCGAAGCCAAAGTGGCTCACGCCAAGATTTCCTAATTCCGCGCTGAGCATCCCTTCCATTTTTGTCGTATCAGAAGAAACTTGGCTTCGGAGTCTGTACTCTTTTTCCTTCCATTTATCGTAAGCCTTCTTGTATATTTTTATCTTCGAGTTTTCAAATTTCGATTTCAGTTGCTGCGAAACCCAATCGAAAATCTCTAAATTTTTGGCAAACTTATCCGCGTCACTTCTTAGGTCAACGCTTGCTCCGCTGTGCTGGAAGATTTCCCATATCGCAGGCCTCGTTGTTGATATTTTCTTATCGGGACTAGCATAACCCTTAGCTATGACCCATTCTTGGCCTCCGCGAGCCTTGCCATAAATGGCCCCATCGTCTTCCCCGGTTATCTCATCGCTAGGCTCGATTAATTCGTATTCGCGCTTATTTTTGTACTCGTCCTGGTCCGGATCGGCAGCAAAGATAGAGAAGCAGAAAATCGTTGAAACAGCCAATATATTATATTTCATAACCAAACCTTTTCGAATAAATTAATTGATTGATGATTGTGATAGCCACCTAAATGAATTAGGTTGCCACCGCGATTAGTCAATATGGGACATAAAGCTGCATTATAAAGGTTTTGACTCAGATCAATGGGCTTTTTGCTTTGCTGCCTATGGCATTAATTGATAGATAACGGTGGAGAATTATTATCAATCAAATCGTAGAAATTGCTATCAATGAAGGATGATAAATATGGCAACCGCAAGAAAGCAAAAAAGTGACGAGATTCACAAAACCTTAAGAAAGATCAAAAATGAAGCAAACGCCAAAGAGGTGGAATTAATCGAGCTTATTTCATCGGTTTACGAAAAATGCCACGATACCAAAGAGAAAGCAGCCAATAAGGTACACGATGCCGCCAATTCAGTGAATGCTTCAGTCCACCTTCACCCATGGGGTTATATTGGTGGCGCGGCGCTGTGCGGGTTTTTAGTTGGCCTAATTTTGCGTCGCTAAATAATAATCTGGCAACATCATGAAATCTATCTTGGATTTTCTAACCATGCTGAGCCTAGGCCGCATTTATCAAATAGTTGCCGGCATAATTAAACGATATTTTATAGCATCTTACATCGACTTCATAGACCATATTCGAGGTCTATATTTTGCCCTCATTTTCACCAGCATTTGCTTGATGCTAGGATTAAGCGGGTTCATTTTACTTCATGCAGCATTATTTTTATACTTGCCTTGGACCAATGAAAACAAGATAGTCCTCATGTTTATTTTGGGAACTATATATCTTATAGTACCAGCTATAATTACTGGCTTAATACATTCAAGGAAGCGTTGGCTAAAACATTCTGGCGCGCAAAAAATGCTCGAAGACCTTTCCAAAAAAGAACAATAGAAATAGCACTACAGCGGTCAGCATAAAGATAGGTGTGGCCAATTAGGCTGCTGTCACGCTATACCCAATTCGGGTGAGCGACGCTTTTTTGAGGTTTTAGGAGAATTAATGGTCGAAAGAACAAAGCTTAAACGCTCGTTGGCTATGTGGCCAATGGTTATGCTCGGCCTTGGCTATTTAACACCGTCGGTGGTTTTTGACACCTTCGGCATGGCTTCCCGCGACTCACAGGGGCACGTGCCCACGGCCTACGCGTTGACGCTTTTTGCCATGATCTTCACCGCCATAAGTTACGGAAGAATGGTGCGCGTAGATTCCTCCGCTGGCTCATCATATTCCTATGCCTTAAAAACTCTCGGTACGCATGTGGGCTTCATGGTGGGCTGGCTTTCCTTGCTCGACTATCTTCTCCTACCCATGATCAATGTATTGCTCGCCAAACAATATTTATCCGTAATTTTTCCAAGCGTTCCTGCATGGATTTGGATCATTGGCGTAACCGGACTCATCACAATTATTAATATTCGCGGCATCGAGTCGACGGCGAGCATCAACTCGTATTTTGTATATTTTCAGATTGCCATTGTTTTAGTATTTATTGTTTTATGTATATGGCATTTATCGCAAGACGCACCAGCAGCCAATATCTTTTCCCTCGAGCCATTTTACAATAGTAATTTCGCCTTTGCCTCGATTGTGAGCGGCGCGACAGTGCTTTGTTTCTCATTTTTGGGATTTGATGCGGTATCCAATTATGTCGAAGAAGCAAAAAATCCTCACGACGTAGTCTGGGCCATCATCCTTACCGCAGTTATCGGAGGTGGTATTTTTATCGTTGCTTCCTATTTTACTCAATTAGTGTTTCCCGACATCACCAGCTTTAAAGACGTGGAGAACTCTACTGCACCCGATATTTCTTTTTATATCGGCGGCAAGATCTTTCAAATCGTCTTTTTATTCGCATCGATTGCCGGAGTATTTGCTTCGGGGCTCGCTTCTCATGCGAGCGTCTCGCGATTACTATACGTTATGGGTCGTGATACGGCTTTGCCGCCACGAATATTTGCCTATATTTCGCCACGATTTTTTACGCCGGTATATAACATATTGATCGTTGCCATCGTTTGCCTGAGTTCTTTTTTCTTTTCGTTGGAAAACGGCATTTACTCTATTAGTTTTGGCTCGCTCATAGCTTTTTCATTTGTTAATATTTCTAGCCTTGTATACTACATACGGAGTAGAGAAAAAATTAGCGTCAAGCAGTTTATGATGCATGTTTTCGTGCCGATCATTGGGTTTTCCGTCATCGTGGTATTGTGGCTCCACATCAAAGGTCCGGCCTTCTTCCTTGGCATCGTCTGGGGCATCATCGGCATCGTCTATTGGTTT
>DASPVU010000083.1:0-5097 GCA_035622215.1 Myxococcota bacterium
CAAAAGGAGAATAGCTAAAGAAAACCACCATGAATGAAACGCATCGTGGAGCTCAAAAAAACTTAGCAAAGACGTGCCCCAATTTTCACTGGAATGTTTCTGATAAAACTCTTCATAGGTGATGGTCTGATCGTAAGACATGCCGATGACGGCGCCGATGGCAATAAACAGCAACAACACAAAGGTCAACTTTAACGAGACAAAAACCTGCCAAATTCTATCAATTAATGAATTGCGTTTGATCGCCTTCACGTGGTTCTGCTCATTTCCCGCTAGCGCGTCTCACGCTAATAGCCCGGTCAGGAAACCATAGTTTTGCGTTGCCGGAATGACAATGCCGGCAACGCTCTTCCAAAAAACAGCAAAAAAAATCTTCGCAAGGCAAAGCTGACCCAACCCTGCCCATTTGAATCGAGGCTAATTTTTCAAAAACTCTCTGGTCTTTCCCTTTGCTTTTTTTACTGCAGCTTCGCTGGTATTTCCCAAAAGAACTGGGCTAGGGCTTTCTGAATCTTTGTTGGCATAAAACACCACATGACCAGCTTCCTCTAATTCAAGAAGTTCCAGGTTGGCTTTATCGGGAGTCGCATTAATAACTTCTTTTATCATTTCGCATGAAGCCCATACCATATCATTTTTGCCACATATAAATAGAATCTTTGCATGGTTCAGGTTATCTAGAGTAAACACGGCCTTTTTGGCCGATCCCTCACTGTTTGCCCGTGATAGTGCTCTCTCATAATAATCGCGATGCTTTAATTTGCGATCGACAAAGTTCAGAGAGTCATAATTCGCATTTTTTACAAATGGAATTTCTGCTGACTGGAATGTCCACGCTGAATGGCCGCTATTTTTAGCTTCTTTGGTGTTGATTTTTAAAACTCCCTCAAAAGCATAGGCTCCTCCAGAAATGAGTAATGCTTTATCTATTAATGCCACTCGGCGATCAGATGTCGAAGCAAAGGCCATAACAGCTTCTGCTCCCTTTGATCCTGCTACGACGGCGATTTTCTTGTCAGGGAACTTTTTGTGAAGCCATGAGAGTCCATTGCCAATTAATTCAAGAGGAATGCGATCAAACTCCTTGGGGATAAAACTGGGAGCATCGGCGCCATTTGGTGAAAAATACCCAAGAGCTAAAACAGGATGCCCAAGGTCATAATATGCTCCGAAATAGGTAGGCAGCCCCCCTTCTGAACCGCCAACAAAGAGTACCGGATCTTTGGTTATTTCCTTGGGTTCGGCATATTTGGCCCATACATCATCTTCCTGCACCAATACATTTGGCGGATCATAGAAGTGTGCCGCGAAACAACCGCCAGAGGAGACGAGAAGGATAAAGACCATCGTGGCTTTTGACAATTTTTTAGCCAGAAACATTAATTTATCCTCGGTATTGCTGTGAGGCTTGAGTTAGAAATTTCGGCACAGACAACAGCTCTTATGACATCAAGGATTAAATGCAAGAAGCCTTGGAGAGCACAGGCTCAATAATGGCTCGCAGGGTAGGGATCACAGGGTAATTGATGCTTGTTCCCAATGTTTAGGTAAGCTAACTCGCCTAGAATCAAAGATTTCTGTTTCTAGGCCCTTAATTTTGAGCTCAGATACGAGACTTTTTAGGGTGCGGTTATGAAAAATTGCCCTTTGTAATTCCTATAAGCAACCGCTATTCCTTCAAAAGAAGCCAGCGAAGCAGAATTTATTAAAAGTAGCCCGACCGACCATCAACCTGTCTTTGTTCGGTTAAAACCAAAACACCAATAAAACGTATCTTGGGCCCGGTATTAAAGGCTGTGATTCATTGACTCTGTGAATAATCGTCGATGTTTCTTGTAACGCAGCCATAAAAAACACATTTTTCTAACTGTACTACTTGATCCTGGTTTTAAATTTCGATATCAGCTCTTTTAAGCTGTCGAAGTTATACCGCAAGGGATCTAACAATACTCTGCAATAATCATCATCGTCGTCGGGAATTACATTCTTCAAACGGATTAGATAATTTTTAGTGGTCTGCTGATACGTCTCTACAAAACTCCAGAGGAGCTTTGCTTGCTCTTCTGATGGAAAAGATAAAGATGAGAATTGTTGAGGAGGCGGCTCATTAATGGCTGCTTGAATAGCAGGTAGTTCTTCATTTAGGTAATTACTGGCCTCACGGCATATAGGCCCTGCCACTGCCCCAACGGCAAAAAAAGCTATTGCCCCATTATACAATAAGAATGTTCTAATCATTTAATAACCTCATAATAATACAAATTTTCATTGCCGGGCTGTTCAAGCATAGCAACCGTCATGATGCAATGCATCACCGCCCAAATCGCTCGCTATGCGGTAGAGGGCCTGGCCCTAAGTGCATCCAAGATCAGGCTCAATAAGGGCTAGCGGGGCAGGGATCAGGGTTTTAGATACTTGTTGCCAATGTTTAGGGAAGTTAACCCTCCTAGAATCAAGGATTTTTGGTTCTAGCACCTTAATTTTGAGCTCCACTAAAAATGGGAGGATTAACATCTCACGGATTTTCAAGCGATAATGCCTAAGGATATTCATCAACGCCTGCATGACAGCATCAGTAAATATAATGACGTTAAGAGAAACTCATAAGTGGCAGGAGTAGGAAAAACTTATGTCTCGTATGGCTTAGGGCAGCGAAAGCATGATGACTGGTTCCAGAAAGTCGGTTGGGCACCAAATATTTGCCATTGGTTATTCCACTCGATCAATTGAAGACTTTATCGAGTCGCTTAAAATTCATGATATCGACATCGTGATCGACGTCCGTAGCATTCCGAAATCGCGGCATCGTCCCCAATTTAACGAAGAGGAATTGCGAGATACACTGCACTCTGTGGCAATTCGCTATCGCCACATCAAAGAGCTCGGGGGCTTGCGCCATGCAGCCCGGAGTTCCATTAACACCGGCTGGATTAACGCTTCATTTCGTGGTTTTGCCGACTACATGGCGACGGACGGCTTTCAAACCGGGCTTTTGAAACTTATGAGGATAGCAGAAAAGAGCCGTGCAGTCTTGATGTGTGCCGAAGGCAACCCCTGGCGCTGTCACCGCAGCCTAATCGCCGATGCCCTGACCTCAAAAAATTGGCAGGTGTTCCATATTCAAAGCAAAATATCCGTGAAGCTGCATGAACTTACGCCGTTTTTACGCGTTAGAAGGGGAAAAATCACCTATCCTTAAGTGCCTCTTGCCATTGGTATTTTAGATATCTTAGGTGACATCTGTGGCGAAGCAAATTCAAGGCTCAAGCCCGGGTGATTTACAGCGCTTTACAAATGGCACCTCACCGCTAGACTACCGTTTCTCACCTTCGAAAGCAGGTTGCACCTAATGTTGGTAATCGGTCTCACCGGTGGCATTGGCAGCGGAAAAAGCATGGTAGCGGCCATGCTCCGTAATGCCGATGTTCCCGTGGTAGATGCGGATCAGCTAGCAAAACGAGTTACCGAAAAGAACAGCGCAGGCCTGAAAGAGGTCGTGCAGGCCTTCGGCGCTCAAGTACTCAATGACGATGGAACTCTCAACAGAAAGCGACTTGCTTCCATGGTTTTTGCCGACGAGATGGCGCTTAGAAAACTCGAGGCCATCCTTCATCCAAAGATTGCTACGGCATACCGCGCAGCCTTGGCTGAGCTTGAAGCGGGCGGGCATAACATTGCGGTCTATATGGCGCCACTGCTCTTCGAAAAGCAGCTGGAGAATCGAGTGGACAAAACGCTATTAATTGTTGCGCCGATGGAAACTAGAACCATGCGCCTCAAAACCAGGGATGGCCTATCACAAGAAGAAATAACGCAGAGAATGAAGGCACAATTAAGCGATGAAGAGAGAGCAAAACGAGCGGATGAGATTGTAGAAAATAATGGCACTATCGATGAATTATATAAAAATCTAAGTATTGCGTGGAAGCGGCTAACCGGACTTAAACTGGATGGCATTCCCGATAAACCAAGGGATTCCCGTTAATTTTTTGGCGACGATGCTGGCGTTAATTTTTATATTCTTGGTACTTTTTTGCATGCTTTTAGATAAACTAGGTTTTGTTGTCTTATGCTCTTTTGAGGTTCTTTTTGTTGGCAATTTTTCTTACTTTTATTTTTACCAAATATCCAGAGCTGCCTTACCTATTTCCTGAAACGATTTGGGGGATTCCTTGGTGATACGATACTTACCGCATGACGAATTACGTTGGCGATTCAGCGATTTTGCCACCGCACGTAACATCCTTCAACAGCGACGAACCAAAAGAACCGGCCGTATTGGCACGGTAGCCCAGGCTCGCGCGCTCTCGGCCTTGGAGCTAGGCCTAGGCATCAAGCAGCGCGGCTACAATATCTTTGTGGTAGGAGCCCCGGGAACGGGTCGAACATCTACCGTGGAGAAATTGCTCGCCGACAAAGCAAGCAAAGAAGCAACGCCAGATGACGTGGTATTGTTATATAATTTTAACGATCGAGATCGTCCCCATTCGGTGACATTACCACCATCCTTCGGGCCTAAATTAAAGAAAAGTTATGAGCTCTTGATGGAACGTGTTCTCAATCATCTAGAAAAAGCTTTTGAAGCTGACAGCTATATGATGGCAAAGCAAGTCATCCAGGATGAATGCCGAGAAAAGACTGACGTCGCGCTTAAAGAAATAGAGGCCGAAGCAAAAGACAACTCCTTCGTCTTGTCGCACACCGG
Organism: Myxococcota bacterium; assembly: GCA_035622215.1. Taxonomy (GTDB): domain Bacteria; phylum Myxococcota; class UBA727; order UBA727; family JABDBI01. The sequence continues at coordinate 4,706 of DASPVU010000083.1, forward strand.
CGTTTCCATTACCCTCACACCAGCCAACAGCGAAGGAGATGCGCTTACCGAAGAGGAATTCGATAAACTCTCGGAAAAAGAAAAGCAAAGGCTCGAACAGACCGCCGAAAAACTAGAAAGCAAACTCGAAGACTCCATGCGCAAAGTGCGCACCGCCGAAAAAGAAAGTGAAGACGCTCTCGAAGAACTGGAACGGGACACCGCCAAATCAGCCATTGCCGGCATCTTTGAGAATTACCGCCAAACTTGGAAAGCACAAAAGCGTGTTGTGTCACATATCAACGCCATTGAGGACGATATCTTGGCCCGTATTCGTCGTCTTATTCATGATGAGAAACCGCCCGCCCAAGAATCCAATGAGCCGATACCAGCCACCAACATCAAGCGAAGGC
>DASPVU010000084.1:0-6139 GCA_035622215.1 Myxococcota bacterium
TCTGCGACCTCTGGTGCAGGATGATTGCCAGTATGTTTGTCGTTGGATGACGTCGGCCTATATGCTGCAACATAGCTTTGTTGTCGCAGGCGCAACCACGCTGCCCCATGATTTTGGCACGAAAGAATACGCCAAACGCTATTTTGATCAACTCTTGAACGACCAAAAGCGAGTTTCTTTCGCGATTATTTTTGATGATCAGCCCATAGGCAGCATTGGGCTGAAAGATATCTCTAAGGAGAGAGCAAGCGCTGAATGCTATATTGAAATCGGTGAAAAAAACCGCCGTGGTCTTGGTCTAGGCAGTTTAGCTATGAGCAAAATACTCAATCACGCATTTTTTGAGCTCCTTCTTAACCGCATCGATCTCGAGGTTTTGGAGTTCAATTTTCCCGCGCTCAAGATGTACCAACGCTTAGGCTTTATCAGCCATGGCACCAGTTGCTGGCACTACGATGAATTCGGCCAGTACTGGCGCGTCCTGCGCATGACCATGTCAAGAGCGACTTGGCGTCAGTGTCGCCCCGCGGCTTGACCGCGGGGTCCACGCTAAGATCCCTTTTGGTTATTCGTGGATATTGCGCCTTGGCGAAGGCCGGGGCCCGGTACGACACAACAGTGCATCATGGCTGAGCAGTTACAATGGCTCTTGGCTTGCCAAGTGCGTCTTGAAAATTGTTGGCATGATGGAGTGGGGAATTTTTATATTCTTTTTGATCTCGCAACTTAGGAGATTTAAGTTGGCATTAAGCAATTCAAACGGACCTTTTTGCCATAAAAGACCTATCCGAGCACCCAAGTCCACGTCGGCAATGGTGCAGATTCGCTCTTCGTAGACCATTTGACAGGAGATAGCGCATACCACTGCTAAGAGGCGCATGGCGATGGGCTGGTAGAGATTTTGATCAATGGGTCCAGTAAGCTTCCACATGTCGCCCTGTTCAATGAGGCGAGAAATAGCTGGGCAGGGCTCGTAAAAATCGCCAAAGGCCTTTTTTAGAGAATGACAAGAGTGAAACGTGATGGGTAAGCCCGTTAGATTCATCAGCTGAAAGGGCCCCATGGCGATTCTAAAAAAGTCCTTGGCCACAAAGTCTACGGTGGCCACGTTGGCCGAGCCATCTTCCACTATGCGCATGGCCTCGTTCAGCCATGGCACAAAGAAGCGATTAACAACAAAGCCCGGAGAGTCTTTCGCTTGAATAATAATCTTGTTGAGGCTCTCTTGGATCTTTTTGGCTTGGCCGAGCGCGCTAGGAGCAGTGAGATCGCTACCAATTATCTCCACCAAGCGATTCTTGGCAGGATGATAAAAGTAGTGCAGGCCCAAGACTCTTTCCGGGAATTTAAGGCCGCTTTGCAAGTCTTTGATCTTAAAGCTCGAAGTATTGCTCGCGATGAGCGCTTCCTTGGGGCAAAGCTCTTCGAGCTCCAAAAAGAGTTCGCGTTTAAGCGGAAGATCCTCAAAAATAGCTTCGACGATCAATGTGGCCTTTTGGCAGTCACCAAGGTTTTCTGTTAGGTGAATCCGATCCATGATGCCCTTGGCATCTGTTTCCAAAAACACCCCTTTAAACACCCCTTGCTTTAACAGTTCGACTATAGAGTTTTGGCTTTGTCTTAAACGCTGATTATTTTGGTCTACGAGAACGACTTGATAACCGTGCGTCGCGTATTTTTGCGCAATCCCTGAACCCATATTACCGGCACCAATAACGGCGACAGTGGAATTAATTGGCCCTTTGCTCATCCGGCATCCTTCCAAAAAAGAGTGTGTTTCTCATTGGTGTGGCTGGCGCGAGTAAAGTATCCGAAAATTCGGATCAACTATTTTAATTGGGAAGAAATGTCTTTGATTCTTTCCTCGCCTTTTATTCGCCATTTTTTGATTGTGGTGGCATTTAGATCGAAGGCGTTTAGATCCACCACGGCCGTGGATGGATTTTCATAGGTCTTAAAGTAGTACTTCAAAGCTTGAGGGTCTCTTACCGACGTCATCACTGTGTAGTCGAGATGTACTTTGCCATTTTCCGTTCCTCTGACAACCCCAAGTGGAATGTCGAATTGATTCAATATATGAAAAGCCTGCAGTACGGCCTGATCTCTGGTTTTCGAGGCGAGAGCTGTGTACGAAAAAATTGCCGCACGAACAAAACGAGAAGGCGGGGTAAAGTCTCCCGGCAGTCCCACCATGCCGCCCCCCTGCCCAAGGCTTGCCATGACCAAGCCGTCTATCTTCAAGGGTGACGGGTTTTTTGTTGTAAGGTTGATATACTGGCGCAGATTGGTCATATGCCAATCAAAATTAGGAGAATTAGTTAAGACCCCAAGATTATTGTCGTAAAGTGCTAATTTTCCGTTGATAGGCTCAATTACTACGCTCGCCCCAGTTTTGTCGTAGACAATATAATGAAATGGGGGAGTCTTATTGCCCCAGGACTCGAGCGGCGTGCCCACCACCACAATACGATTCATCGCGGACTTTACTTCATTTACCGTGGCGAATTGTGTGAGCAGAAAATTTGGCAGTTCCACAGGAGAAAGCGCCTTGGACTGATTTTCTTTGGTTAGCTTGGTGTACTGTGCATATTCCGGAAAATAAAAGGTCCCAACCGAGAGTCCCTTTTCATTCATCCCGTCGACAACCGCTGGATCGTTGAACAACATAACGCCGACTACTGCATAGTTTGCCGTGTAGGAGAGTCCCTTGCCCTCTGAAGTTGTTCCAAAAAAAGTATATTTTCTCGGCACAACAACAATCGATGTTGTTAAAGGCACAGCAAACTCTAACGTGCGGCCATGAATAACTCCGCCATCATGGGTCGCCAATTTGACTCCAGTGCATCCCAGCGCCTGGCATGAAAAAGTGGTGAAGGCAAGCGCCATCAAGGTTCTGAAAAGCAGTCTCATATTATCCAGTTTCTGTCAGGTCTGCCGCGGCGTCTAGAGCAATCTAAGAGGGCAGAAATCGAGTTGATGCAACAATCGTCGCACGAGCGACGTAGCGGCGCAAATTAGCTACAAATTAAGGCCTACAAGGATAGCTAGAGGATTGGAAGAAATCCGGCCGGCGAGAAAAGCATTGCCCAATAAGTGCCGCTAGTGTAGTTTTGTCATCGAATGATAAAATTACACAGGAAGGAAAATGCGCTATATAAAACGGGTACTTGAAGCTAGATTGCATTCCTATCTCACTGCATTTCCGGTAGTGGGCATCACAGGACCGCGGCAATCGGGGAAATCAACATTGCTGGCCCATTGTTTGCCCGATTATCAGTTTGTGACCTTTGATGATTTTCGGGCACAGGAGTTTTTGGCTCGCGATCCTGAGGGCTTCTTTAATCAATATCAAAATAAGGCTATTTTTGATGAGGTACAAAAGGTACCGGATATATTTAATCATATAAAATTGCGCGTGGATCGAGATCGATTAAGCTACGGCAAGTTTGTCTTAACGGGTTCGAGTCAGCTGATGCTCATGCAAAATATCTCCGAATCAATGGCAGGGCGGATTGGCCTTTTAACTTTGCTCCCGTTTCAGTTGGCCGAGATGCCAAAAAAAAGTCGTGGCGAAGCGGTATTTCGGGGCAGCTATCCTGAGCTGGTTTTGCGAAATTATCAAAATAGCGACGATTGGTGTGGAGCCTATCTCGATACCTATGTCAATAAAGATGTGCGATCCGTGAGCAATATAGGTGATCTAAGAGATTTTCAGCGTTTGATCCGCTTGCTTGCAGCACGGGCTTCGCAGCAACTAGAATTTTCCAGCTTGGCGACCGAGCTCGGCGTGGCCGTTTCAACCATTAAGCGATGGGTTTCAGTACTGGAAACCTCTTTTATTATTTTTTTGCTGCCACCCTATTTCAAAAATTATGGCAAACGCGTGGTAAAGGCCCCCAAACTTTATTTTTACGATGTGGGCCTGGTGTCCTATTTAACCGGGATAAAGAACCAAGAGTTATATGAAAATGGCCCAATGGCGGGTGCCTTATTCGAAAACTTCGTCGTAGCAGAAATTCTAAAAAGAGAACTCCACGCGAAAACGGGAGCTCAGCTTTACTATTTTCGCACCAGCAGTGGCGTCGAAATTGATGTAATTATTGACCGCGGCTTGAGCAAAGAAATCATCGAAATAAAACAATCGGCAACCTTTGCGACCAAAATGGTACAGCCAATGCAAACAGTGATGGAACCAGCCGATACCGGCTATCTTTTATACAACGGAGACGATTTTCCTTACAGCAACAAAATCCATATACAAAATTATCAAAAATACCTACTCGATAAACAATAAAAACTTGTACGCTGCGGTACACTGTAGGGCAATTAGTTTAGCATGATGTTATCTTGGTTTTTTACGTCATGTCATCAAGGAACCATTTATGTCTGCAACGGGAATAACCGCGAATTTGATCGCCTGTCTAATTATTTTATCTATGTTCGCGGCAGGACATTCGCAAGGCAACGTAGTTTCGGAGAGTTTCAAGAGCATTTTCGAGGATATTTGCAGAAATACTTTCGATCTTGTTCAGACGCAACCTGCGCCTCCTAAGCGCCCGAATCCCATGAGACTTGAGCCAATCGTGTATGACCAATCTTTTGGTCAATTGATCTGGGAATCTCAGCAAATATTGGGAGACTATGCGGATCTAAGAAACGATCTAAAGTCGACGCTGGCAGCTTGGAATATGGGTTCAATCGATCAGGAATTTAATTATAAAGTGACCCAACCATATGAAATAGCAAATATCAGCTCTAATGCGAAATTGTATAATTATCAGATTAAGGCCTATCTATCTCCTGGTTCACGTTATTTTTTAACCGATTCAGTTGATGCCTATTCGGTAAAATATACGACTCCGTGTGTGAATTCTTCTTCTCGTTGCATCGCCTCTGGCCTCGTTCTTGTACCCAAAGACATTTCGCCGCGAGGCGTTGTTATCTATCACCATCCAACGACACCAGGTAAAAACCAGGTTCCGTCTTGCCTTGGCCCATTATTCCCGGGGTTTTCGCCAGTATCGGCGAATCCACCTGATTGGTGCAATATCACGGCAATGGATGATAACGGCGCAAATATGTTTGCAAGCTTTGCGGCAAGTTACGTAGCCCGCGGATTCGTTGTTGTATCATCTGATTATCTGGGCCAAGGTGCTGATTACATTAACGTACATCCATATATAGCCTATCCAGATGTTAATTCTTTAGCCAATTTATATATGTTGCCAGTCATGCGCACAATTTTGCAGGAAAAATATAATATCCCAATGTCCGTCGCGCTCCCTTTGTTGTTAACCGGATTCTCCGAGGGCGGCGGTTATACTCTACGATCCTCGAAATTGGCACAAACCACTATGGCGGGCTTACTGGCAGCTAATAACGTAACCCTCGCACAGACTTCACCTCAAGAAGGGGCCTATTCCGTTTTGGATGAAATTAGATTCATTTTAAGCAATAGAATGGATGGGTTTTTTAATTGTGGTCCGACTGCCTGCTCTTCCAATGATATGATGCTAAACAAGACAACCGTTACTCCCTACGTTGACAATTTAAATATATATAAAATTAGTAACGCTTCTTTGGCGGCCAGTTTTTCCACAACGGTAACCAGTTACATATTCACCGCGATTGGCACTTATACCTACCCTGGAGATTTTAGCAGTACTATGTCGCCCAACTTTTGGCAAAATATCCCTACGACGGCCGGTCTTGCCAATACTCAACAATTATATTCCGGAACATTAGGTAGCGTTCTGACTGGGTCGGACATCGCAAACGCTATATCGACCAACACCGTTAGGAGCATCTCAAATTATGCAACCCCATCTTCGCCAAAGATAACTTATTACCCAAGGAATTGTGCGCCTCGCTATGTGGTAGAGTATCCACTTGATAGCTATGGATATAATAATAGTGGTGCATTGTATCTCAACTCGACACTTCTCAATTCACCTCAATTTAAACGCATATGGATCGATAGTTCAACATATAACTGGAAAACCACATCGCCAATAAATATCATTCATATGAACTATGATTCAGTTCTGCCAGCGATTAACGCTTACCAGGCATATTCGTGCATGAAGTTCGGTAAAAAATTTCCCGGGCGTGGCACTATGCCGGCATCAATTGGGCCATG
>DASPVU010000085.1:0-5623 GCA_035622215.1 Myxococcota bacterium
AAAAAATGGCAAACGTGGTTTGATTCGCGCTATTTTGAGCAAGTTGGGCTTGGGCGGCATTAAAGAAGAGACTCTGCGACAAGGCTATGAAGAGTTGGCTCAGAAAAAGCCCAGCGATAAACAACTTACGCGCGAAATCGTAAAGCTTGGCGGCGAACTTGAGCTTTCTCTACAAGATAAGCCCATCTATAGATTTCCGGCGATCGAAGCCGAGATTAGAGCTCTAGAAAATGCGAGAGCGAGAGCTTCAAGTAGCGAAAGCTCAGTTGGTAGCGTTGTTTTTGATTCCGCGAACTGATGGAGAGTTGAGATTTGAAAAAAGACGAAGTTCGTGAACTTGCTGAACAAGCCTACACGATTTTAGATGATTTCGAGTCCGAGGCGGCGGTGGAGCGCGCCCTACAGGTGTTGGCTCAGGCGCCCAAAGACCCAGAGTCCTATTTGCTCATGGCTGAAATTGTGAGTGAAGGCCGGCATTTTGAACAAGCTTTGGCCTGGATCGAGCGGGGCCTTTCTCACCATCCCAAACATGAAGGCTTGCTTCTGAAAAAAGCCTCTATTTTGCTTGACGGTTTCGAAGACATCGATGAAGCATTTCGCATACTAATTTCTCTTGAATCTAGCTTTGCCAACATTGCTCCTGCTCAATTGAAAAAAGATCTGGGGTCTAATTTATTGCTTGATATCTATCTGCTGCTTGTGGATTGTTATCGGCTAAAATCGGATTTTCAACAGGCCCGTGCCCACGCGATATTGGCTCGAAACATTGAGCCACAGGACGAAAACGCGCTTCTTGCCTACGCCACCGCGGAATTCGAAATGGGCAATTATTCCCTTGCCCTGAGCTTACTTGAACCGGTAGACCGGCGCACAGAAATTACTGATTTTCTCTGGCTTAAAGCACAAATAAATTGTGCTTTGGGGCAATTTGTGCAGGCCGACGAGAACTTCTTGAAAGCCAACAAAATTGACAAGACCCGCTACCATCGCCCCATCCGACTAACCGATGCGTGTTTTCAGGCAGCCTTTGATCAAGCTCTTCTCGCTCTTCCCCGAGAAATCAGAGAATTCGTGCAGCTAAATATGGTGGAAATATTAGAAATTATCCCTCTCGAGCTCGTGAAAGACAGCCAAGGCGCGTTGTCGCCCGTCGCGTGCATAACAATCGATAAACAATTAGACGAAAATAACAACGAGATTAACGTCATTGCTCTGATCAAGAAAAACATCGAAAATTTGGCCAGCAAAAAAGAGCAGATCAGAGATCTGATCGCAAGCGCCATGCTTCACGAACTGGGCAAATTAATCGTTCTCTATTAGAGCCTGTGGGAGAGAGCCCAACCGCTCAAGTTCTTCTTGGGCTTTTTTACGATATTTGCTGTCTGGTTTTTCCTGGACAATCTTTCTGTAAATATCCATGGCTTGCTCGGGCTGATTCAACTTTTTTTCCAATATCCTACCTGCGAGAAAAAGCGAATGAGCGGACTCTTCTGTTTCTGGATATAACTTGTCCACCGCTAGGTAACGTTCCACTGCTGCTTGATAGCGACCGCGACGTTCATAATATGCCGCAATAAACTCATTATGCTGCGCCAGATAGGAAAACAGCAATTTTCGCTTTTCTATGGCATCGGCGAGATATTCCGAATCGGGAAACTGCAGGATGAACTGCTCAATAGCTGAAAGCGCCTCCTTGGTAAAAGATTGATCGCGCGAGGTAGATGGAGGCAATAGAAAGAAATCGCTGGGGACTGCATGAAAATAACTTATACCAACACGATATGAGGCATAGGCAACATCTTCATGACGAGGATGAAGCCTAATGAACACCTGATAGGCAGAGGCCGCATCGAGCCATTTTTTTTGGGCGAACTTGGCATCGGCAATTCTTAGATCGCTCAGCGCCGCATATTTGGAGAAGGGGTATTTGCTGCGTACAAATTGGAAATAGCTAATAGCCTTGTCATAGTCTTCCTTTTTTAGAGCTTCAATGCCCGCATCATAGTTGAGCTTGACGCTTTCCAGATAGGTCCCTTTGTGCTCCTTCAGACTCTTCTTGCTGCTTATGCAGGAAAGCCATGGCGAAAGAGCGCAAAGCAATAACACGAGAAAAAACCTCATTTCGACCTCTAAATAGTGTGGCGATTTCCGAATAGATTTATCGACAATTTCTCTTCTAGAAACCGATGAGCGACATTGGCAAACCGTTCTTGGTTGTCGGACACATGAACGATAAGTTGGCCGATATTTTTTGTGTTACGGCACGTAGGAAGTTCTCGTAAAACTGATGCCACGGCCAGAGCAGTCAAATCGGCCGCATCGATAATCTGGCAATTGGGTTTTAACACCTCGGCAAGAGCGGATCGAAGAGCGCTGAAATGCGTGCAACCCATCAACACGGCATCGACTTGCTTGATGGCATCGGTAAGAATGTGATTCAGAATAAAAACCTGCTCACGTTCTGACATCTCCCCTTCTTCTACCAGGCTAACAAGCATTCCACTTCCCTGTTCCACCAGTCTTACTTGTCCCAACGCGTCGAGACTAGGCCAAGCATTGCGATACACGCCTGAGCGTAACGTTGCGGGTGTTGATAATATACCAATTGAAGCCACATTGCCGCTTTTAATTAGCTGGCTTAAACCAATTAGACTCGGCTCAACCATGCCAACAACGGGAAGACCAACGGTCTGTTCAATATCCTTTAAGCACCAAACAGAAATCGTGTGACACGCAATAACAAAAACCTTACATGGCGAAATTTCCTGCACTTTTTTAGCCATGGCTATAGCTAGCCGATGGATTAACTCAGGGCTTTTTATGCCATAGGGCAAATTAGCGGTATCGGCGTAGTAATGTACGTCCTCACCTGGTAGTAGCCGCCGGACGGCTTGGACAACGCTTAGGCCACCCGCCCCAGTATCGACGACGGCTATCGGAAGTGAAATCATGCAAGTTTTCCAAAATGAGAATTAAAACGAACCAGTATAATGGTATTGCTTGCTCAAACGTTATGGAGTAGACAAGCCCCGTTGCTCCATTTAATTTTCGGAGAGCTCAAATGGCCGTATGTGCATTGACTAATAAGAAGCGAATGGGTGGGCACAAGGTATCTCACTCAAATATTAAGACCAAGCGTGTCCTAAGACCCAATGTTCAAAAAAAGCGTGTGTTTGATATTGATACCGGCAAATTCGTGCGCCTCGCCTTATCGACCAGAGCCCTTCGCACGCTTAACAAGCAATCATTGGCCGCAATGATCAAAAAAGCCCTCTGTGAATAGCGGAATTGGAAACTTCTCGTCATGGCGAGGAGGCGCAGCCTCCGTGGCCATCCAGTTTTTGGCGTCTAGGCTATGACTGGATGGCCACGCCCCTTACAGGGGCTCGCCATGACGATAGCTGTTGTTTTCATTTACTTGCAGGTTTTAACCGAAGATAAATCTCTCGGGCAACACCAAGCGTGATATAGAGTCCAATGATCGCTACCAAAATTAAGCTTACGGGAATCATGAGACCGGCAACGAAAAGGGTTATGGCCGAAATAAATAAGATATAAATGGTTTTACGGCCAAATTTAACATTCTTAAAGGTCCAAAAAGAGACACTGCTCACCATCAGGAAAGCAAGTAACAATACCAACGTTATGACAGATACATGGCGCGTTACCGGCAAGCCTTCAAATAGCCGAAAATGCGCAACCACCAGCGCGACTAGCATGCTGGCAGCGATGGGTATGGGCAAACCGACAAAAAAATCACTGGACGTACTAGGGCGACGGGCAAGCACGTTAAATCGAGCAAGCCTGATGGCGCCGCATGCCATAAAACAAATAGCCGTGATGATACCGATAGGCCCGATGGACCATAAAGCCCAGCGATAAACTATGACGGCCGGCGCCACACCAAAACTTATCATGTCGGCTAACGAGTCAAATTCCATGCCGAAGTCGCTTTGCGTTTTGGTCAGGCGTGCCACACGGCCGTCAAACATGTCGAATAGACCGGCAAAAAACACGGCAATGGCAGAATGATAGAGCGCTTCGGGTCCTGAATGCAGTACTGTATGCAAGATAGCGTATGAGCCGCAAAATATGCTGGCCACGGTGAAGGCGTTGGGCAAGATAAAAAGAGCGCGATGCAGCTCAAATTTTCTAAATTTTTTAAGGACATTCTTTTTTATTTGACCGTCAGCCATCATTAGGAAAATTCCTCAATGCCTATTGGGCGCTGCGCCGATACTGGCCACATTCGGCATCATCGTTGTTATTAATCTGCTGGCAGGTGCATCCTTTTTTGAGCGCTTCTTCACAAACACGCTGTTCTTTTGCGGCAGAAAAATGCTCATGATGAGCCGCCACGCTCAACTCGCTGATACACTGCTGTTTACTCTCTTCACCTTTACAACTGCAAATAAGCTCTGCCAGTTGGCGGCATGGATCACACCCGCTTATGCCTATAGAGAATACGATCAGATTTACCAAAAATGTACTTTTATAAAACGTCATTAATTTACGTGACATAGGAAACCTTAGGCGCTGTTCAATGTGCTGGGGGCGGTACAGCATTTCTCGCCCGAATTGGGTATGGAATCGCGCAGGGCCGTTTTGTTAGATTTCATTTGATCTGACTGCGAATAGTCTACCTATTTAAGGGAAGAGCAAATGAAATCTAGCAAAACGGAACAAGCGAGTCTGTACCCAATTCGGGTGAGAAATGCTGTATATAGTTTCAACAAAGGCTAAGCAATAAGGCGGTACCATGGACCAAGCTATCATCGATTCAGAAAATGAGCCTGTTTTACTAGCGCACATCCAATCCTTGCTCAAGGAAAATCAGATTTTTGCCTTGCTGGTGCGCTCTACCGACCGTTACTTCAACGAATACGTACCTAAGAGCGAAAGCATCCGGACTCGCCTCACTGGCTTTGACGGTTCCGTAGGTGATGCCATTATTACCACGGACAGCGCTCATTTGTTTGTGGATGGCCGATACACCCTGCAAGCAAAAGCGCAAGCCAAGGGATTTAGGGTCCACCAATGCCAAAGCTCCCAGTCGATCGAGGCAACGTGGATGGAATTTCTTAAGGAAGTTCTAAAGCCCAATGACGTTTTGGCCTACGATCCAAGCACGATCGATCTTCGCCTGTTTGATCGGCTGGATAAAAATACTTCCGGCCTGAAAGCGAAGATCAGGCCGGATGCCCAAAATTTCTTTGCCAGATTGCTTGATTTCGCCTCAGGCCAGAAAAATGTTCCCAACATGACCGTTTTTACGGTCAAGCCCGACCTGTGCGGCCAAACCCCGGAAGAGAAACTGGCGATTTTGGCGCCCATCCTAAGACTTCACGATGTCGATGGATTTTTGAGCGTCAAGCTCGATGACATAGCGTGGCTAACCAATTTAAGAAGCCTTTTTTTCCCATTTCAGACTGTCATACCGGGTATTCTGTGCGTCCATGGTCAAGGTATGCTTTTTGGCATAAATTCGTCGTTTCGTGGCACCGTTAACTCCACAAAGCAGCTGGAAATCGTCGATGAAAATGAAATATTTCAAGCGATTAGGCGTAAATTTAACGGCAGCCGTTTCATATTAGGCATCGATCGCGGTGAGACATCAAAGGCC
>DASPVU010000086.1:0-6822 GCA_035622215.1 Myxococcota bacterium
CCAGCGCGGCCTGCGCATGAAACGCGTGAAACAGAAAAATATTAAGAGAAATCGGAAACATAATAACAAGAGCTAAGGCAACATATCTATTGGCCAAAAGTGACGCGCCAACAATAATCTGAACCATCATGATGATGGGCATGATGTAGACGGACTGAGTGAGATGCTCGAGAAAAGACTGGGCAAAACCCTGATGCGCGGGTAATGGCACGAATTGAAATATCTTGTTTATACCAAAAAACAGCAAGGCTAAGCCAAATATACGTTGAATAATTCCCAAGATGGTTTTTCTTAATTGCATTTGTAATCTCCGTAAGTGTGATTTCACTTTCCATTTATGAGCGAACCATACATGCTCCCAAAGTGGTTTTCATTGATCTGGGATAAGAAAAAGTAAGCTCTGCAATGATTTATTTTCGCGTACTGATTGGCCATTTTAGACCACTTTAATGATCAGAAGCCTAATTAAAGAACATTATGGTGGACAACTTAGCGGCCGGCAGGTTCAGAACCCGTTCTCCGTGGATAACTTGGACCCAACATGAAAATCCGCAAAAATGCAACGAATGTGTTGGTGACGCGGTGATTATTTGATATAATCTCCGCATAGATGCGGATAAAACATGCAATATATCCATGAATTGGAAGATTGGCCAAATTTCTTTTGGGATGATGGGAAGTTATCCAAGCTTCTTGCCACAGCTCGATTCCACCAGGGCCGACTCTTAGGCCATATGGAAACAGTTGGTTTGGCCAAAAAAAACGAAACTAATCTGAGCACATTAACAGCCGACGTGGTCAAGTCTAGCGAGATCGAAGGAGAGCTACTTCCCGAAGATCAAGTTCGCTCGTCCATTGCGAGGCGATTAGGTATGAATATTGCCGGCCTTATTCCCTCTGACCGGAATGTCGACGGCGTCGTTGAAATGATGCTTGACGCTACTCAAGGGTTTGAAAAACCGTTAACAAAAGAACGCCTATTTGATTGGCATGCCGCTCTATTTCCCACTGGACGAAGTGGCATGAGCAAAATCGCTGTGGCTCGATGGCGAGATGAAAGCAGTCGGCCCATGCAAGTTGTATCTGGACCATATGGTCATGAACGCGTTCATTTTGAAGCTCCAAGTGCAAATAAGATTGAGAAGGAGATGGCAGGATTTGTTCGGTGGTTTAACGATGAATCGAAGCTAGACGCCGTCTTAAAATCCGCTATCGCACATCTCTGGTTCGTTACAATTCACCCATTTGAAGACGGGAATGGACGAATTGCTCGCGCCATTTCTGATATGCAGTTAGCTCGCAGCGAAAATAGTAAAAATCGCTTCTACAGCATGTCTTCGCAAATAAGAGATGAACGAAACACGTATTACCGGATATTAGAGTTTACCCAGAGAGGCCCAAATCTTGATATCACCCAATGGTTGGAGTGGTTCTTGTCTTGTCTCAATCGTGCCTTAATAAACGCCGAATTAACGATCAACGATGTCCTCAATAAAGCACGTTTTTGGGAACTTAATGAAGAAATACCTTTAAACGATCGCCAGCGCTCCATGCTCAACAAATTGCTAGACAAATTCGAAGGCAAACTAACTTCGACAAAATGGGCAAAAATGACCAAGACATCGCAAGATACAGCATTGAGAGACATAACCGATCTAGTCGAACGCGGAATTTTGATAAAAGATCAAGGTGGCGGCCGCAGCACCAGCTATTCCCTCAAACCCTTTTGATATTTTTGCACCAAAAAATGACTCCTTGAATGACCGCGCTACATCAGCAGCGTTCCCAATCGAATTCTGGGCGTTGTTCTTCGCCGTAGCTTACTAGGGCGCCGCGAGCGCCTGTGGCGTTGTCGCGAATGATGTGTACTCAAAGTAAAAATCCGCATGCATGCGGTGGCAAATGCAATAGGCCCACGAACCTGATTATTTCGCTCAGAAGGCGTAAATTATGCCCAGGTTGCCCGATAAAAATGACCCCGTGATGGGCACACCATTAGATTTAAGTTCAAAGAAAGGGTTGTGGTCGAGAGATAGGCCAAAGTTGTGAGTAAAAAAGCACTTTATTCCGATAACAATTCCGCCGTATATTCCGTGCGATATTTTAGCCGCTTGCACCACGATTGGTATAGCGCCTATTTGAACACCTAAGTAGGGGGTTAATAATACGTCCCCCAGTTCGATCGGAACAAGTAATTTGGGTACTATGCTGACGGCCAAATCCAATACACGCTCAATCTGCCAAGAGCCATCTGGCGTATTAGAACCATATGCCATGGACCTAATGCCTAGCTCAGCTCCCAATGAAAAATACCGGAAGAAGTTATAATCAAATGCAAGGCTTCCACCGATATTTGATATACCGCGCCATTTGTCTAAAAGACTGCCAGCGCCCATATTAAACTTGAGCGAGGCTTCCGCACTTTTATATTCTTTTTTATCAGTGTTGGCGACACTCGAAAAGGAGAACACAAATGAAACCATTAATGCTCTTATAAAACTAAAAAATAGGCGCTTTCGCTGTCTGTTCATAAAGCTCTTCTCCATCATCGCGACTCAGCAGCGTTCCCAGTCGAATTGGGGGCGTCGTTCTTCGCCGTAGCTTACTAGGGCGCCTCTCTCGCCCGTGGCGTTGTCCCGAATAAAGACCCAGTTTTGCCAGGCGGAGAGGCGACCAAAAATACGGGATGCCATGGTTTCGTAGAGTGGGAAGCGGAGATTGGCCTCCATGGCTGAAAGGGCGTCGGGTGAAAGTGAGGCGTGCTCTTCCTTGAACACGCGTAGCTCGTCGTGAAAATCAATCTCATCGAGAACAAATGTTATTAGGCCCAAACGGTTCGCTTCTTCGAGTTCTATGGCGCTGGCGTCACATTTTTGCTGCGCTTCTGCCAATAGGTCATGGTAGCCAAGCAGGCGAATCTTTAGGCGCGACATCTCGGTCCAGGTGGGTAAAAGACCATTGTTGAGTAAAGACAGTTTAATACGCTCCGAAGCCGTACTGGTTAACAGACCGTAGCTTCGGTCTGCAGCCAAGAGTAATTCGGCTAACACTCCGACAAAGCAGGATTTTTCATCGACGATGGCCAAGGTTGAACGGCTGCTTACATCGATTCGTTTGAACACCCGTCCGATTTGTAGAAGGATTTCTCGCAAGAACCAATTGGCATCATCATGCATCGCCGGATAAAGGGCGCTTTCGGCATTGAGAATCAAATTCTCATCTCCGATGGTTTGGAACAACCACAAGCCATGCTCGCGGTGAAAAAATCGCAAGCGCAAAATCGCATCATCCAATTCGCGAAACGCTCTGATAAGCCAAAGATCGGCGCCGCGCTCGAGCATGGCCGACACGTTGTTAGGTTCTTCTTGCTCAGGGCCTCTGACTGTGATTTGAGCCACGCGGTCACCGGAGAGTATAACCGTCACGTATCGATAGCTAAAACCGTTTGATATTTTCTTTGGGTTTATTTCGTCAAGCCTGATGCCATGCGTGGATTGACTAGCTCTGCCCCCTTTGAGCTTATCGATCTCCGATTTCATTCCGAAGGCCCATTGGCTTTTGGCATAGATTTCGTCGACCAAACGCCAATCCTTGGCCTTCTGGCCTTTAACACCCTCCGAAAGCGTACAGAAAACATCGGCCAAATCTCTGCGCACCATGCGCTTATCGGTTAAGCGCGTAAGCCCCCCGGTTCCCGGCAATACACCAAGCAATGGCACCTCGGGCAAAGAAACATTGGCGTTTTTGTCATCCATGAGAATGATGCGGTCACAGGCTAGCGCGAGCTCGTAGCCACCACCCGCTGCCGTACCATTAAGCGCGCACAGGAATTTTTTGTTGGAGTATTTAGATGCTTCTTCCAGATAAAGTCGAGTCTCGTTGGTGAATTTGCAGAAGTTGACCTTGAAGGCATGGCTGCTTTTCTTAAGCATGTAGATATTGGCCCCCGAGGAAAAAACCGGGGCAGAGCTGGTAACGGTGACCACCCGCACCAGAGGATGCTCAAAGCGTAATCGGTTAATCGCATCCGCCAACTCAATGTCGACGGACAAATCATAACTATTGAGTTTGAGCGCCGTGTCTGGTCGAAGACCTCCCTTGGCATCTACCTGCAAAACAATGGTCGCTTCATCGCCCGCAACCCTCAGAGAAATATGCCGATAGACCTCAGGAGATGTGCTAAAGGAAAAGTCGGTGGGATCAGTATTTATCTTATTATTAGCCATCAAATTCCTCCAAGACTTTGGTGAGGCCAGTCTTTAAGCGGTGCTGGCTCTTCACCACAACGAAACGGTGCAACGAAGCTCGTCGGATGATCCTCGTTTACGCTAAGTCCAGTCTTTGTATCAACCCGCGAAAGACACATCGTATTGGGCATGACCCAGTCTTCATCAGGAAGACCACTAAGCGCCTGCTCCATGAACCGATTAAACAATGGCAAGGCCGTTCTCGATCCCTGCTCATAAACGCCTAAGGGGATGTCCATCGTATCATTCCCCACCCACACTAATGCCATGAGATTTTTGGTGTAGCCAGCAAACCATGTGTCAAAGCTGTCGTTGGTCGTGCCCGTTTTTCCTGCAATATGTCGCCCCAGCGAATTGGTTCTCACAGCCGTGCCATGCCGCGCGCCTTCCGTCAGCAGATAATGCATGGTGTAGGCCGCTTCGGTTTCCATTATCCGCTTCTCTTCCAGAAAAAAATCATCCACGTGCAGCATCACGCGATCGTCTCGTCCTAGCCAAGGATCATATTTTTTCCCTTGGAACAAGAGACGTTGACCATCTCGATCGGTCACTTCCTTGATCAATATTGGCTCGACTAAAACACCCATTTTGGCAAATGAAGCATAGACTTGGCCCAGCTCAAACGGTATGACGCATGATGACCCGATGCTCGTGCCGAGCTCCCGCTTCATCTCCGTGGTTAGCCCAAGTCTTTTTGACCATTTGATGACATTACCAACTCCCACATCGGCCATGACGTTAATGGCAGGGATGTTCATCGACTTCATAAACGCCTCGCGCACCGTCACCTCACCTTTATAGCCCTTACTAAGATTTTGCGGTTGCCAGGTAGTTGAGCTTCCAGGATCGTAAAAGCTAAGAGGCTCGTCGAGCACGAGGGTGGCTGGCGTATAATTTTTTATGGCAATCGCCGCCGAATAAACCACAGGTTTATAAAGTGAGCCAGGAAGTCGGCAAGCCTGAAGGATGCGATTGAATTCGCTGCGATCGAAAGAATAGCCACCATCTAGTGCCGTAACGTAGCCCGAATCTGGCTCCATCGTGAACATGGCGCCTTCCACCGTTGGCTCTTGCTCTAAGGAAAACAGGCGCAGTTTATCTTTTAACAAAAACTCCCTTACCGATTCTGGCAAGGCCAAGGCCCTCATGTTCCGATCTCTGACCAATACTACATCTCCCACCGACATGACGCCATCTACCGATGTTAACAGCGCATTTTCATAGCTGCTCGCGGGATCACGTGGCCGCGCCCACTTCATGAAATCGAGGGGTATCATACCCCGCGTCGATCCCGACGTGAGCAAGACCCAATTATTTTCTGTATCGACCTTTTCAACCATGGCTAATCGATAGCCACCCTTGATAAAGACTTCGGGTACCATGGATGCGATGGCCTCCCGCGCGAGCGTCACTTCTTTTTGGTTTTGTGGGCGGAAAACTGGGCCAGAAAAACCCTGCCGTTTATCTATCTCCATCAAACCGGTTCTAAGCACCTGCTGCATGATGCGCTCTTGATCTAGGTTGAGCGTGGTGAAAATATTGAGGCCATCGTGATAAACCCGATGTTCTCCATATCTTTCCACAACAATTTTTCTAACCGCCTCTGAAAAATAAGGCGCCAGTTTGCGAAAACTGTTCTCGCGTTCATAGACCGCCATGCGCTCGTTATCGGCAAGCGCTCGATCATATTCGTCCTGATTGATATAGCCATCTTCGAGCATGCGTCCCAACACATAGCCTTGTCGAATAAGCGCGGCGCTCAGATTGACTTGCGGTGAAAACCGGCTTGGCGCCTGGGGCAATCCCGCAAGCAGAGCGATTTCACCCAAGCGCAAATCTTTTAGACTCTTTTTAAAATAGCTGCGGGCAGCTGCTGCCACGCCATAGGATCCGTCGCCCAAATAAACATCGTTTAAATACATCCAAAGAATGTCATCCTTAGTGAGCTTCATTTCTAGATGCCGTGCGAGCAGAGCTTCTTTAATTTTCCGAGCTACGGTGCGAACGGTAGCTTGCTCATAGCCCTGCTCTTTTACCAAAAGCGCCTTGGCCAGCTGCTGCGTAATGGTCGATGCGCCCCGCAGGGTCGACCGCTTTTTACTTAGCGTCTGGAAAACCGCGTTGGCCATTCCGGAAAAATCGATGCCATGGTGGCGATAAAAATTTTTATCCTCTGATGCGATGAAGGCCTTCACCAGTAATGGCGGAAAATCCTCTCGGTCGACCATGATTCTTTCATGGACGCCAAATTCGGCAATCAATTCACCATCTTGGGCAAATACCTGGCTTTTTAAGCTGGGCCGAAAGTCCGCCACCGTAGCAACCTCGGGTAAATGACTGCGATGGAGCCCATAGAGGCCAAGAACTCCAATAACCAGCAAAACTGCTAGCAGCGAACACAAAAAACCCAAGATGCGAAAAAAGCGCATAAAACCCTACCACCATTAAAACTAATACTACCTCACTATCCATTAGTGTCGTACCGGGCCCCGACTTTCGCTGGGGCGCGGTATCTAGCTATACGCGAAAACGACTATTCGCTGGACCCCGCGCCCCGGCGAAAGTCGGGGCCCGG
>DASPVU010000087.1:0-6236 GCA_035622215.1 Myxococcota bacterium
AAATCTATACCAAAACCTTGCGGGCAAATCCGTCGATAGCCTCGGACAATAATATAAAACTCTAATGGTGGCCGGGGCCGATGAATATTAGCTCGTCTTTTTGTGGCTGCTGCAAACCGGGTCGAAGCGGCAGCTGGTCTGGATGCTCGAGTTCGTATTTATAGACCTCTTGGTCGCGGGGCAAAAAATTGGCTTCGGCGCTATCGAGATCGGCGCGCGACGAAAAGTCCAGGATGGGAAACAGCAAAAAGAGTGCCAAGAGCACCAGCGATGTGCATAAAACCACGGATAGAAATTTGCTGTCAAAGAGTAAATGCATGAAAAAGCCTGCGACCAAGGCCGCCTTGAAACTTGCGATCAACAAGGCCACGACGATGTTGAGCTCGCCAAAATCATGCTGCGCAACCATTACAGTCAATATCGTGAGGACTATCAAGGTAAGAAACACACCCCAATAAAGCCAAACCGAATGCGGATGCGGCTTTGGGCCCAAAACCTTTGCGACATTAGACATGAAGATCCCTCACGAAATCAAATACAACAGCGGAAACAAAAAGATCCAAATGACGTCTACCAAGTGCCAATAAAGCCCACCGAGCTCGAGTGGCGCGTAATATTGTGAAGAAAAGTCGTTTTTAATCGTTCGAAGAAGCAACCAGACAAAGATACCGATACCAATTAACACGTGAAAACCGTGCAAACCGGTCATTAAAAAGTAAATCCCAAAATAAATATGCGCCTGATCCGGATTAGCGATCGTGGCGTTGGTAAAATACGATCCAGGCAAGAGGCCGGCGTGAAATTTATGAGAATACTCCACATATTTCACCGCCATAAACGCGATACCGCAGGCAATAGTTAAGGCAATATTAATCACAATCAGGTATTTTTTTTGCTTCTGTGCCGCATGAATCGCAAGCACTACAGTCAGACTCGAAAAGAGCAAAACGACGGTGTTAACTGCCCCGAGCCGCCAATCCAAATACTTGTGAGCCTCTTTGAAGACATCCATATGCAAGTAGTTAAAACAAGCATAGCTAACGAATAAGCCGCCAAACAGCAGAATTTCGGTGGTCAAAAATAACCACATGCCGAGTTTTCCCGAGTCTACCTGCTGCTCGGGAGTGGCGTAATGGTCAGCTAGGGGAAACAGCGCTGAACCGTTGATATTAGCCATAGCTCACTCCAAAATTATCAGGCCTTAAGACCTTGAAAACCGTGAATCGAATGTGGCTCGTCGCCATATTCATAGGGTTCGTGATGAACGACGGGCTGCACTTCAAAATTATGGGTTATGGGTGGCGACTGGGTATGCGTCCACTCAAGCGTGGTCGCGTGAAATGGGTTGGCAGGCGCAGGCGCACCCTTGACCAGAGCGTGAATCCAATTGATCAAAACCACCAAAAAACCCACGCCAAGCAAATACGATCCAAAAGTAGATACCTGATGCAGTGTTTGAAACTGCTCAAGATAATTATAATAGCGACGAGGCATCCCTTGGGACCCCATATAGAACTGGACGAAGAAGGTCATATTGAAACCCAAAAACACCAAAAGCGCACCGAGTATGCCTAATTTCTCGCTATACATTTTCCCAAACATCTTAGGCCACCAATAATAGACACCGCCAATAAAAGCCATAAACGTTCCTCCCACCATGACGTAATGAAAATGCGCCACGACAAAATAGGTGTCGTGGAGATGGATATCTACCGACAGCGTGCCCAAAAACACGCCCGTTAAACCGCCTATGGTGAAGAGAAAGAGAAAGGACAGACAATAAAGCATCGGTGTGGCCAAGGAGATCGAACCCTTGAACAGGGTGGCCAACCAATTGAAGATCTTGATACCAGAAGGGATGGCCACCAAAAAAGTTAAGGCGGAAAAAAGCATGTTAACCAGGGGCGACTGACCCGAAGTAAACATGTGGTGACCCCACACCAAGAAACTGATGAGGGCAATGGCAATCGACGAATAGGCAATCATTTTATAGCCAAAAATCTTTTTCTGGCTAAAGGTGGTGACAAGCTCAGAAATCACCGCCATGCCCGGCAAAATCATAATGTATACTGCCGGGTGAGAGTAGAACCAGAAAAAATGTTGAAATAATACCGCATCGCCGCCGAGTGCCGGATTAAAAATGCCAACGCTGAGCGTTCGCTCCACCACAATGAGGGCAAGCGTGATCGCAAGCACGGGAGTCGCCATTACTTGCAGAATGCTCGTGGCATAAATCCCCCACACAAAGAGTGGCATACGAAACCAGGTCATGCCGGGCGCCCGCAACTTGTGCACCGTGGTGATAAAATTGAGCCCAGTAAAAATTGAGGAAAAGCCCAAGATAAATATCGCTGTCAGCATCAACGTGACTTTCCCTTGAGCGGAAATGGAATAGGGCGCGTAAAAGGTCCAGCCTGTGTCGATGGCGCCAAAAATGATGGAACAGACAGCAAAAATCGAGCCGGTAACATATATATAATAACTCATTAAATTGAGGCGAGGAAAAGCAACGTCTTTTGCTCCAAGTTGCAGGGGCAAGACGAAATTGCCAAGACTGGCCGCTATCCCTGGCACGATCACCAAAAAGACCATTACGGCGCCATGTAAAGTGAAGAGCTGATTGTAAGTTTTTGCATCGATAAGCGAGCCTGCAGGCGACAGAAGCTGCGTTCGCAGCAATAAAGCAAAAACTCCGCCAATCAAAAAGAAAAAGAAAATTGAGAAAAGATACATGACACCGATGCGCTTGTGATCAAGCGTAGATGCCCATGACCAAATACCCTTTTTCTCATTTAAATAGTTGGTGCCTGCGTGGGCCGAAATGGCGCTCATAAAAAAACCTCATCCACCTTCAATTGCTTGTTTCCCCGATAGTGACTTAATGAATTCCACGATGCCAGATATATCTCTCTCACTAACTCGCCCCTGAAAACTCGGCATGATCTGCGGATAGCCTTTGGCCGTGTGTTTGGTGGGCGTCAAGAGCTTATTGCGAATATAGTTATCGTCAATCTTCATGGAAGCTCCGCTGGTGAGCTCTTCCATCTTGCCGTAGATGCCCTTAAACGATGGCGCAAGCTTAATTGAGCCATCGGTTGAATGACAGGCCACGCAACCCAGTTTGGTGTAGAGCTTTTCGCCGAGCTCGGGAAGCGGCACATTTTGGTTTTGTGACTTTTGCTCTTCGACCCAATTTTTGTAAGCGTCATCCGTCATCACTTGCACCTTCGCGAGCATGTTGCTGTGCAAATCGCCGCAATATTCCGCACAAAGCACCGGAAACTCGCCGAGCTGGTTCGGCTCAAACCAGAGGGTGGTATAGCGGCCGGGCACCACATCCTGCTTCACTCGCATGTTGGGAATAAAAAAACTGTGAATTACATCCTGCGACGACATAACCAGTCGCACCGGCCGATTTATCGGTATGGCAATAGTCGCCCCAACGCCAGCGACGGAAATCTCTTCTTTCGGGTAATCCACCGACCATTGCCATTTTTGCCCAATGACCCGAAGTTCCAGGGCATCGTGAGGCGCCACATACATGCCGAGATATTGCAAAAAGCCCCACATGAATAAAATGGCCAAATAGACGAAGGGTAAAAAGGTCCACAGCGATTCCATCCAAAAATTGTGGTCCTTTTGCGATTCAGCGCGTTGATGAACCGTTTTGCGCCGGTAACGAACAACAATCAAAAAGAGCGGAACCACCACGAGCAAAAACAAAATGCCGCAAGTGATGATCAAAAACCAATACAGGAGATCGAGATCGTTGGCATGAGTTGACGAGGGAAGCGGCATCACGCTAAAGAGCCACTCTCGCGGCACGATCATTTTCAACAGTTCGTTCAGATTTTCCATTGCTAACCCAACAGTTCTAAACTACGGATTTGGCGCTTTTTCTCTCGCTGCGAAAATACATCACCAAGACTGCGCCCAAAATCAACATCGTCAATATTCCGCCGAGTCTCATCACGCCCATCACATAAATGCCATAGCGATGAGAATCTGGATCGTAATGAAAACAACTCAGCAACACGCGATCAACAAAGGAACCGAAATTGCCGTCTGCTGCTTCGCCTAAAGCAAGCTTAAGATCCTGTGGCTTGAAACTGATACCAAACAAAGTGCGCGATAATATGCGCTTGGTAGGCGATATAACAAAAATACCGGCGCCGTGTGCAAATTGATCGCTCCGTTGATCGTAAACGTAGTTAAAGCCAACGGCATCGCCTAGGCGTCGGGCTTCTTCTTTGCTCATCACGTGAAAAATCCATGCAGAAGAATCACCTACGCCAAGGGATAGAAGATAGTCCGCCTGTTTCTTCTTGGCCAACTCGGGCTTTTCGCGCTCGTCGATGCTGGCCGAGAGGATTCGAAATTCTTTTCCTGCGGTGAAGTTAAGGCCCTTGAGCCCTTCTACCAGGGCCTTCAACACTGGAGAACAGAGCATTTCACAACCGTAGTATCCGAGCGTAAGAATTATTGGGCGGTCGTCGCCGGCGTTGAGATAGTGCCCAAGGGTGACCTGTCTCCCATCTTGGTCGGTCATCGCGATGTCCAAAGGAATTTCTGCTCCGGCTTTGTCTTCGATTTCCGCCGCCTTTAATTCCTTGGGCAATTGCAAGGAACCAAGTTGCTCGTCGCTAAATCCCGGTTCCGCCACCGCCATAATAACAAACCCTAGGGTCACAAGAGCGCGCATCGGTCACTTCGCCCTTCGCACATCTTGGATGAGTTGATCCATGGCGATGTCGATTGCCACATACCGCTTGCCCTCAAATAAGCCCTTCTTTCCCGACAGATAAGCTTGTGACAGCGCTACTTGATTCATGGATTCCTGGGTGTTGATGTCTCCGATTTTTCTTTCTCTTTGGTACTGCACTTGGAAGCGATACATGATGGTCAAGCCAACGATGGTCAAAAACAAAAGCAGGGCAAACAGCAGAAAATAGGCCCAGATGTGCCGGTTTACTTTGCCCGAGACATCTGGCTCACAAGCAATGTGATAATCATTCGTCTTAGCCATGGAAGGACCTCTTAAACGTTCTCAAAAGCCAACGACTCCGAAAGGCGCGGATCGCCTACGGCCAAGATCTTGTGTCGGCTCAAGACAAATAAAAAGATGCCAAAGAAGATTGAGAAGATGCCAATCGTCGCAAGTATATCCACCGCGGCGAGTGTAACCGGCGGTGGTCCATGTGGAACGTTTGGATCGTGATAGGTGGGCAAAATCAACCAATAAAGATCGAGCAAGTGAGCAGCGATGACCCACAGGCAATTAATGGTAAGTATCAACTTCACGCGCTTCAAGGTTCGCGACATGAGGCCAAAAAACGGCACGAAGAAATTGATCAGCGGCAGCGCCCAAGAGATGATGCCCCACCCGTTTTGCAGTCGATGCGCATAAAACTCAACTTCTTCCGGCACTGCGGCATACCAATAGAGCATGAATTGGCTAAAAGCGATGTAGGCCCAGAAAATCGTAAAGCCAAACAAGAGCTTGCCCAAATCGTGGTAATGCTCGCCGGTAATCGCAGTAGTTAGCAAACCTGCTTTTTGCAAGGTAATCGCCATGAGCGTCATAAATGACAGGGAAAACGGCACGCAGCCTGCGTAGAAATAGACGCCGAACATGGTGGAATACCAGTGCGGCTGTAGCGTCATCAGCCAATCCAAGGAAGCAAAAGTAAGAGTGAGCCCAAACACCACCAAGCACGGTGCACTCATAGCCTGAAGCAATTTGGTGAGCCTAAATTTTCCTCCTGCATCCTGAGCCAAGGACAGGCGATAAAACACCACGCCCATTATTGCCCACACCACTAA
Organism: Myxococcota bacterium; assembly: GCA_035622215.1. Taxonomy (GTDB): domain Bacteria; phylum Myxococcota; class UBA727; order UBA727; family JABDBI01. The sequence goes on from DASPVU010000087.1 coordinate 5,824, forward strand.
GTAGCCAAAAGAACGCCAGAGAAAAAACGGCTCGTTCAAATAACCAAGTTTCTTGGCTAAAACGCTATCTATGTGTTCGGTATGTAGCCAGGGAAAAAGATCGTGAGCAAACACGGCAATGGGAATGAAGAAGAGGATGAAGAGCGGCATAAGGAAAATCGCCGTCTCCGGTAAACGTCTGATCGCGACCGACCAGCCCGCGCGCGTAAGATGCTGCAAAAGCACAAAGCTCATACATCCGAGCGCAAGGCTCAAGACGACGGTAAAGCCAAAGAGATAAGCAAACATAGCGCGCGGATGGTTTTCCTGAGAAAGAACCGACCAATATGTCAAACACCCAATACCCAAGGCCAAAAAGACTAGCGGCATCTGGTAGAGCAATGAGCTCTTTTTGATCTCGACATCCGAGGGTA
>DASPVU010000088.1:0-7420 GCA_035622215.1 Myxococcota bacterium
GGGACTAATATCCCTAATGCACTTAAGCTTGCTGTTACGCAAATCATCCAAGAGCGAAGCACCATCGTGCTAGTGACGGATGGTAGAGACGGAGTAAGCCACCAAAATCCCAATGAAACTTTGGCTCTTAGCGAAGAATCATTGAAGACCTTAAACGAAACTGGAAATAGTGCTCACGTTATAAGCCTTGGTACCGATGTGAATGAAAACGTTTTGCGACAGCTTGCCAAAAGAAGCAACGGTATCTATTTCCCACTCATTAACACAGCAAAAAAAAGCGATGACACGAAACAGTCTATTAGCGATCAAGAACGCCTATGGGCGCTCTTAGCTAGCAATGTCAGCAATACTGTTGCCACGAAAGTCGGCGTAAAAGTAACCGTCGCAGAGGGTAGGAAAATTACGGCCGTGTTTCCTAGTAGACTTGATGGTCTTGAAATTTCAGATGCTGCCGTAAAGTTCTTTCTGCCAACCTTGGCTAAGGACGAAATTAAAAATATTTATTTAGTTATTGACGATAAATCCAATATGGCAAATATCGCTGTTGAAGTCGATTACGCTAATATCAGGTCGCAACACAATAGGACCCGACATTCCATTAAGCTGGATAAAAAAGTAACGCTAGAGGAGCTGGGAAGCGATGCCTTAATCAACGCAATCGCAGCCGATCTCTTGGCAGAACTATTGGCTACTGCCGATGCCATGGCGACGGACTTTGCTTCCTTGTCAAATAAGCTACGGAGTTTTGCAAACCAACCCGGTCTACCTGAATCCATGAAGCTAGGTATCGAACAGAATTTAAACAAGGCAGATGAGTTACAAGCCTCCGCCCCAGAAAGAAAACGTTTAGCCAAGGAAGCGCATGAGAAAAATCAAAATGAATTTACCGAGTGTGCACGTAATAATCTCACTCGTACGCAACTCATCGAATTTTCTGATCTACTAGATTTAGATTCAGCAGGAACAACTGCATTTACGGCGTTACGTTCGATGCTGGGGGAAGATAAATATGAAACAATTTATACGCTTTATAAAAGAAGTCGCTATTCAGGAGAAAGAGCAGAAGAGCTAGAAAAAGAGAGTCCAAGGAAACCGCTGGTGATGTTGACGCAAGGTCTAAACGATTCCTTTACCAATCAGATATCATCCGGCGACAAAGCGACAAGGAATTTTTGCACCCCTGCGCAAAAGGACGCACTAGGTATGCTTGAGCGGATGAAGGCCCTTGTAAAAGCGCAAAGCAGTCCCCTGGCCGTCGACACGTTAGGAAATATGCTTGCTTCCGGAGGCTTCGCAGAAAGGATCGCGGCAATGCGGGCAAAATCGGAAACTGGTAAAAAACAATTTGCCGCAGAACCTTTGCCCAGGACAGCTGAACAAGGTGCTCATGAAAAGCTTGACCGTCGGTCAATGTTAAAGAAGGTCGAAAAGTCTGAAAAGCCTACTCCCAGTGAAATCAATGGTATGAGCGATGAACTCGCAGAAAAGTTAAAATCACGTCAAGCAAAATCAGAAAATAACTAAATGTCGCGAAAAACCGCTGGCATAACTATTGCCTATCTGGCAATGCCAGCGGTACTAGCAGAAATGTGTGGCTTTGCCCAGGAACAGGTGGTGGTGCTCGGATTTGGGGCCGGTTTTTGCGATGGTCTGTGCGTATTTTTTGGCAGGTTCGATTAAATCGGCGAAGTCGCTGTGGCTAAAAATAGTGAAATTGGGCAAACCCGATTGTTTTACTCCTAAAAGCTCTCCGGGGCCACGGATGGCCAAGTCGATTTCAGCGAGCTTAAAACCATTATCGGTTTTGCACATGGCGCTCAAGCGCTGATAGGCTGAGCCAAATTTATTGGTGATATCGGTTAGCAAAAAGCAAAAACTTGGCAAGTCCCTGCGGCCCACCCGCCCCCGTAATTGGTGAAGCTGTGCTAAACCAAAGCGTTCGGGATGCATGATTACCATGCATGTGGCATCAGGAATATCCACGCCTACTTCCACCACTGTGGTGGACACCAAAAACGAAATACCATGGTCTCGAAATTGCGCCATGGCAAATGCCTTTTCTTCGGCCTTCATCTTGCCATGCAAGAGCATAGCGGCACCTTGGCCAAATTTATCCTCGATAAACGAAAAGGCCTTGCTGGCATTTTCTAGGTCAAGATGCTCCGATTCTTCCACCAAGGGAAAAACAATGAAGGCCTTTTGCTTGGTCACACGAATGCGTTCGCAAAGTTTTTCGAGCGTCTTTAGCACCGGGCCAGTTATTACTTGGGTATGAACCGGCAGGCGACCCTTGGGCCGCTCGTCGATAATCGATAGATCGAGATCGCCATAGACCGTTAGTGCCAGCGAGCGCGGAATGGGTGTCGCCGACATGACCAAAAGATGAGGGCTCACGTCTTGGTAGCGTGCACAGGAACTGATGAGGTCAGAGCGTTGTTTCACCCCGAAGCGGTGCTGCTCATCAACAATGATCAAGCCAAGCTTCCGAAAGCGTAATTTATCGGAAAGTAGCGCATGGGTTCCCACCACGATATCGATTTCCTGCCCATGAAGCTCTGCGTAAAGTTTGGCCTTCTCCTTGGGTTTGGTGCTTGCCGTAAGCAAGGCGATTTTGACGGACTTTTTTCGAAAAAACTCGGAATACACCTGAAAAAGTTGTTCGGCTAATATTTCCGTGGGAGCCATGACTGCGACTTGCAGCCCAGCCATAGCCGTGTGTAGCGTTGCCATTGCACTCACGGCAGTTTTTCCTGAGCCCACATCACCTTGCAAAAGGCGGGTCATGGCGGTGGTCTTCTTTAAGTCATCGAGAATCTCGTTGGCTGCTCGGGTTTGCGCACTGGTCAAGATGAAAGGCAACACGTCTTTGGCCAACTCTAGGACATCTATTTTCTTTATGGCGTGGGCGGGCTTTCGTTTGTCCTGCCCTCGTTCAAAATTGAGGCGCAGGTAAAACGATAGAATTTCTTCGAAGGCTAATCTGCGAAAATATGGGTTTTTATGCCGATCGTCCCAGGCCCCGTGGTTCGAGCCTATTTCGTGAATCGCTACCAAGCTCTGATAAAGAGGAGCGAGTCTTGATGATTTACCGACGCTTTCTCCTAAATGTTCGGTTGGCTCAAACTGTTTTATCTGCAGCAGAGCTTTATCGACGATTTTTTTAAAGTTCGCGGACTTGATACCGGCAATCTGCGAATAGGTTGGGAGAATGTCTAAGTTATGAGCTTCTCGCGCGGTGATAATTTTCGGATGCACCATTTGCATGCGGCCCAGAAAATTCTTGGCCTCGCCGCTTAGCTTAACTATTGCCTCTTCTTTAAGAACTAACTGTGCGTAGTTCACTGCCGGTCCAAAAAACACGACCGCCAAACGACCCGTCTCGTCTTGTAAAACCGCTTCAAGCCGCTTCTTTTGCAGGGACCCAGTGATTTTTCTGCCGACAACTTTGCCCTCCACCACATAATGGCGTCCGTTTTCCATGTGTAAAAAGCCAGGGCAGTGGCTTTGCTCCACTACCGATTTCGGAGCGTGGAGCAGGAGATCGAAAAGGCTCACGATCTGATATTTGGCCAAACTTTCTACAAGTTTCTTAGAGACGCCCGGCAAGCGCGATACCGCCATAGCCAAGGGATTTTCTCGACCGTCTTTAGCGCAAATCACCTTTAGAGATTCAGGAAAATCGTAGCCTGGTGATTTCGCAGGCCCTTTGGCCTTTTGGGGTTCTGATCTCAACGGCATCACCGACTTCCTTGCCAATTAGAGCGCGGCCGATGGGAGAGGATATACTGATGCGTTTTTCTTTGAGATCCGCTTCGTCTTCTCCGACAATTTGCCATGTTTCTTCTTTTTCTGTCTCACAATCGATGATGGAAACCGTTGCGCCAAACGTCACTTTATCACCTTGCAGCGATTCCGGGTCAACTATCTCATATTGCTGAAGGCGCGATTTAAGAAACCGTATGCGCGCTTCCACCATGCCTTGGCGTTCCTTGGCCGCATCGTATTCCGCGTTTTCCGATAGGTCCCCGTGAGATCGAGCTTCGGCGAGGTCAGAAATCACCTGTGGCCGCACTACGGAAGTAAGATGTTCCAGTTCCTTGCTCAATTTTTCAAAACCCTGCGGGGTTATAGGCAATTTATTCATGAGTTTCTCGACTAAGCGAACTACGCAGCAATTTTTTTACTTCGGCGAACATAATGGCCGAATCGCGCTTTTTCAAGGCTTACAGAACGAACGCTTTTAATCATGGAATAGGCTGTTACACTGTTCCTGTCCGATTTATAGGAAATGTCTATGAGATATAGTTTTGGCTTTCATTCTCCAACTCCGGTGGTTACTCGGTGCTTAATCGCTATTATTGGGGCGTATTTGGGATTTGCGCTCTTTGGTAAATCTCATGTGGGTAGAACGATTTATCAGGCGCTCATGCTTGATCCCTACCAAACGGTCTATTCCTTTCAGCTTTGGCGTCTGGTTACCTACGCTTTTTTGCATGACATGAGCTCGCCGATGCATGTCATTCTTAATGCCCTGATGCTTTATATGTTAGGTACGCCGCTCGAGGAGCGTTTTGGCGAGCGCAGATTTTTCATCTTTATTATGGCTGCCATCATTTCGGGCGGTGTTTTGGTTTGTTTGTCCTTCCTAATAGGCTTAACGAGTGCGCCGGTGGTGGGGTTTTCCGCGGCAACGCTTGGGTTGATTGTGGCATGGGGCTTAACCTTTTCGACGCAATCTATTTATATCTTGGGCATTTTGCCCTTGAGTGGCACTCAGCTGGTTTACATTACCATTGGCCTGGAAATCCTTTACGCAGTGTCGGCAGACTCGATCTCCAGTGCAGCTCATTTCGGCGGTATTATTACCGCGTTTGTCTTCGTTAAAGAGCTATATAGGCCTCGGCGCTTAAAGCAGATGTGGAATCAGAGGAAGATCAGAAGAAACCTGCGCCGTTAGGACTTTTAACATCATGAACACGGTTGAGCAAAACTATCATGATCTCCTGCGCGAGATCCAAACGGCTTGTGACGAGGCCAAACGATCGAGGAGAGAAGTAATTTTAGTGGCCGTGTCCAAAGGGCATGAGTTTTCAGAAATCAAAAAAGTCTATGATTGCGGGCAGCGAGATTTTGGTGAGAGCTATGCTCAGGAATTAGGCCAAAAAATAGCCAGGGCGAAATCCTCAGGCCTTCATGACATCCGCTGGCATTTTATCGGCGCCATCCAGAGTAACAAGATCAACATCATCAAAGACGCCCAGGTGGTCCAAAGTATCAGCTCGGTGAGACACGCAAAATTACTGGACGGGGCAGCGCAACAAACCATTGAGATTTTTTTGCAAGTAAAGCTCGACGACAACCCTAAGAGACAGGGTGTGGGAAAAGAAGCGTTAATCAGCACCATAAGCCAGATCCAATCATTACCCATGCTTAATTTACAAGGTTTGATGACCGTCTTGCCCCTCGATCAAAATTCGCCATCCTTCTGGTTTTCTCAAATGGCTAACTTGAGAAGTGAAATCCTAAGACAAGGGCTCATGCGTCGAGTGATGCTATCCATGGGAATGAGTGACGATTTTTTTGAGGCCATCGCTCACGGTGCAAATTTCATCCGCATCGGCACTCGAATTTTTGGGCCAAGACGATAGGAACGCCGATACAAAAGAAGTGCTCGATGCATCGACGGGATTGCCATGAATCAATTGATATTCACTCTGCTCTGCTGGCATTTTTCGCTGACCAAGGGCGTATTGCCTAAGCACCACTTAGAAGCTGACAGGACGTTGATAGTGGCGCATCGCGGTCTTACGACCAAGCATCTGGAAAATACTCTAAGCGCGCTAACAGAGGCTTTTAACGTTGGTGCGGACGGCGTCGAATTCGATGTGCAACTTACACGCGATATGGTCCCCGTAGTTTTCCATGATCGCGACATTCTACGGCTAACCAATGTTGAGTATAATATCGACGACATTTTGTGGAACCAGCTTCGCGTTCTGCCACAGAAAAGCGATCGATATGCTCGAGAATATCGTATCTCCACCTTGCTCGACGTGCTTTCTGCCATGCCGCCAAACAAACTAATTAACGTTGAGCTTAAAGAAACCACCGCCATGAAAGGTTCGGAGGGCATGGAAAAAGTGGTTAACGTGCTTTACCAGTTCAAAAACCGACTCAACCTTGTGATATCGAGCTTCGATCCAAAGATTCTGGCCATGGTTCATGAGGCTGATCCCGACCTAAAGCTTGGCCTGCTGGTCGACAAAGAAGACACGCTCAAGGCCTATTTCGAGGGGATCTCGGTTTTCCCGTATATCGACTACATAAATCCACACATCGATCTGATTAATCAGACCACGTCGAGATGGATCAAAAACCTGAGGATCAAGCTCATGTTGTGGGGCCACACGCAACTTGGCCAAGAGGACAAATTCATCGCTGATGGCCACACGGCACTGATCTCTGACGTGGTTGAAGCTCTAATGCCGTGAATAATTTGAGCGCCTGCGCTGTGGAGCTGGCCGTCGATATGGTCGTGGCGCCATCCCGCGGGCTTTTTCGCAGATCACCGGGCTTTGGGCTTCTTCGCCCTCTAATTCTTTGGTTTTCGGTCTTTCACTATTATGCAAGGCATTGATGATAGTTTCCGCCACATCTTCATCCACCTCAACGTGGGCACTGTGATCACGCACCATGCCGCTACCTGAGAAATGCCCCAGGTCGACCCCCGATTTTTCACTGAGATATTGGGCCAAGGAAGCCAGATCGACGAAACCATCGCGCTTACCTAGCGTGATATAGAGGCGGCTTACGCCTTCTAATGGTGCAGGTTTTTGGTTTTTATGCTCGTACGAAGCCTCTGGTCGCTCTTCTGACGAAGGACCTAGACTTTCAGTTCTTTTATCTCGCCGATCAGGCCGCCTCTTGTCCATGGGCAAGCGATGGGGCCTTCGCTGTGATTCGCCGGGCTCTCCTTGGGTCTTCTTAAAGCCGCTTTGCTGCCCCAAATAATTTCTGAGCAAGAAGGCTAGGGCAGTAATGCAAGATGCTCTGTCTTCGAAGATTTTCTGCGCCAAAATTTCGCATTGGCCGAGCTCGATTTCCTGTGCTTCACAATTAATAGCGGTCACGATGCGCCTTGCGCATAATGACATCACTTCGTCTTCTCCGGGTAAGGGTGTCTCCACAAAATCAATCAAACACTGAGCTTTGATGGGACCAAGATAACCAAGTTCCCGACTGGTCAAAAGATTAACGATGGTGCGATGAAGGCCCGGCGCTTGTTTATGAAATTGCGTGGTGTGCTCATAAGTTTGCGGTCGATCAAACATGTCGTAATTGATCATGATGTCGACCCGCTCGAGGTTTTCACCGACCAGTAGAGAGCTTTGGCACAGGAGCGCGTCATAGGCGCCACGCC
>DASPVU010000089.1:0-5674 GCA_035622215.1 Myxococcota bacterium
AGATGCGGCAAAAAAACTGGCATCCCGCCAATGTGATCAATGCATCATTTGGTTTCGGCGGGCCGAATTTAAGCGACCCTCCCTATGGCCCTGTGCTCGACGTCATCGGCCGAGTAAACCGGCAGGGGGCCATTGTGGTGGCGAGCTCCGGCAACGAAGGGAGCCTCGCCGATCGGCGTCTTCCCGGTTCAGCTTCAGGGGTGATTTCGGTTGGTGCCTCTAACATTAAGAAGCAAAGCGCGAGTTTTAGCAATTTCGGTCGCACGGTGGATGTGCTCGCGCCAGGAGAAGAGATCCTTGGCCTTCATCATGGTCAATTGGTGTCTTTAAACGGCACGTCGTTTTCATCGCCTTTGGTGACGGGCATTGCTTCGTTAATGGTGGGCGAGCATCCCATGTTGTCATGGAAGCAGGTCGAGTACCTGTTGAAGGAGACGGCAACGCCGATGACTTGCGACAGTTATTGCCCAAAGACGTTAGCGAAAAAAGCTCTAAAACTGTGTCGAGATTATTGCTGTGAAGCAGATCGGGTGATTTGTGCGAAAGGCGTCGTGAATGCCCGTAAGGCCGTTGCCCTGGCCGCTAACGGCTTTCCTGAACTTGCGCTAATCGATGTGGATGATTATTATCTTGCTCTTTCTGACGACAATGATCTTAAAGCTCAACTTGTGATCAAAAACTGGGGACGAAAGGCCGCGTTGGTACGAAAAAAGGAAATCGATCGGCATTTGCATATGAAGCCCGATAGCCTAAAAATCCCGCCTGCCTCAAAAAATGGTGTGCCCGGACTAGGAAAAGTCACGGTCTTTTACGACGAGAAACCCGACACCGGTGTAGTATCTAGCCTCATTCTTGAAGCAAGTAATTCCGATGCGCCCCAGGTTTTTCATGATCGCATCGAGTCCATTGTGGAAATTGTCCCTGACAACCATACAGCGAGAGACAGAAAAATTCTGATGGAGTTAGAGCTTCAATGAAAAAAAACTCTTCAATGCGACACCTTAGGAGCACCAATCAAAGTCGTCATGGCGAGCCTGTAAGGCGTGGCCATCCAGTTACTGCCGACTACGCTATTACTGGATGGCCACGCGACTTCGTCGCTCGCCATGACGAACCCTTTGGAAGGTCAGGCGATGGAGCGACACCATTCGGTGAACAGTCCACATGATATCGCTTAATCACGCACAGAGCACGATTTTTAAGCTTATGGGCTGGGGTTTTTTGTCGACGAGTGCGTTTTGGATATTAGCGCTGTCGTATGCGCGTTCAGATAATATGCTCATAGCGGCTTTTGTTGTCGTCGGAATTGTTCTGATGCTCAGCCACGGTGCTATGGCTGTTGTCGTCGGTAACGTCATAAACAAGAGAATAATTTTTTCCAGCAGACTTAAACAGAGCCTGAAAAAATTAAAAGAACGCGTCAGGTTTAGCGAACATAGAAATCAGCACATCACGGAGTTCATCTTAGAGGGCATCGTCGTCATTGATAAAGAATCCCGCATAGTTTTTGCTAACAAGATGGCCTGCCAAATTCTAAAACTGTCACGTAACTCAAATAACGTGACCATTGTTGAGGCTATTCGTGAGCCGGAATTTCATGAAATCATCTGTGAGGTTGTTAAGACCAAGAAGCGAGTAGATCGAACCATAACGTTATCGAGCATGGACCAGAGAAAATTGCTCATGAGGACGCGCCTCATGGAAAATGACGATTTACTGATTGCATTGTGGGACATCACGCGAGCCAGCACCGTCGATGACATGCAGACGGATTTTCTGGCCCACGCGTCCCACGAACTGAAGACCCCTATCAGCGTGATCCTGGCCAATGCCGAGTTGGTTATTGACTCACCCCATCTTCACGCTGGGGATAGGCCGTTGGTGAACGCCATTCATCGGCAAGCGCTACGCGCGAAGATTTTGCTTGATTCATTGTTGGAACTCTTTCGGCTCGATGCGGGGCGAAATCCGGTATCCCCGGAGTCCGTCGATCTCCACCAATTTGTCGAGGATGTGAAAAAATCACTCGGCGAAATTGGCATAATCATGGTTAACGAGATTCCATCGCAGTTACTATTATTCACTGATAGGAAGCTGCTTGAACGCTTGGCCTTGATTATCATCGAAAACACCAAGAAATATGCGGGCCAAAACGCCACGCTGCGGCTTCGCGCCAACCAACAAAAAGACAAACTTAAACTGCAGTTTGTTGACAACGGCCCAGGCATCAAGCGCCATTTGCGCGAGCGCGTTTTCGAACGTTTTTTCCGCCAGCCCGAGCATGATGGCTCAAATACCGGTTTTGGCCTAGGCCTTGCCCAGGCGCGAGCGATTGCTACTTCACTGTCCGCGCAAATCTACATTGAGCAAAATAGCTCATCTACCGGCTGCACCGTCGCCGTCATGTTTCCCATATCTTCCAACTGTCATCCTCGGGCTAGACCGGCTTTGTTGCATAAATCACTCCCATCGTCATGGCGAGCCCCCTGAAGGGGCGTGGCCATCCAGTAGAAGCCTAGACGCTAATTACTGGATGGCCGCGTCGCCTATGGCTCCTCGCCATGACGATGGGGATGGAGCCATGCAACAAAGCCGGCTTGGCCCGAGGATGACACGGAGAAGCTTCCGATTCGCCGCTTCAAATGGTGTTCAAAGCTGTCACTCCGTCGGAGCCAGACGTTTGTGGCGCACGTCTTGGCCTTTGATCATGTAGATGATTATTTCGGCGAGATTGGTGCAGTGATCGCCCATGCGTTCGAGCCATTTCGCAATAGACAGTAGGTGATAATAATTTTCCACCAGTTCTTTGTGTGCATGCATTTCGGCGATGAGGCGTTTGGTTATGAGATGGTGCAGCTCATCGACGGCATCGTCTTTCATAATCACCGAGAGTGCTTTTTCATAGTCTCGTTCTAAAAACGCTTCGAGCGTTTCTCTGATCATGGCCTGCACACTCTTGGCCATGTCGGCGATATCACCCGCGTCGTGAGAGCGGTCTAGTCTATTGAGTTCGATAATACGATGACAGATTTTTATGGCCAGGTCGCCCAGTCTTTCGAAATAGGTCACCATCTTTATCACCGAGACGATGAAGCGAAGATCTTGGCCAACCGGCTGCCTTTGTGCCAAAAGCTCAATGGACATGCGGTCGACGATGACCTCATCGGAGTCAATGCTCTTGTCGTAATCGATGGTCTTTTGCGCGAGTGCGGTATCGTTCTCCGATAGAGACTTGATGGCATTAGCGACCATTTTTTCGACTCGGCCGGCGATAAGAAGAATGCGATCCCTGAGGATGCGCAAATCATTGTCAAAAGCTCGATTGGTATGATTCTTTATCATCACCCAAATTTCCCCGTTATATAATCTTCGGTTCGTTGATCCGCTGGGTTAGTGAAGAGCTTTCTTGTTTCATCCACCTCAATCAGTTTTCCTGACAGAAAATAGGCGGTGACCTGCGATACGCGAGCCGCCTGTTGCATATTGTGGGTGACGATGACGATGGCGTAATTGGTCCTTAAGGTGTGAATGAGGTCTTCGATTCGGGCGGTAGAGATTGGGTCGAGGGCGGAGCAGGGCTCATCAAGTAGAAGCACTTCTGGCTCCATCGCCAAAGCGCGGGCAATGCAAAGGCGTTGTTGCTGTCCACCTGATAGCGCACCGCTGGGCGCATTGAGCCGGTCTTTTACTTCGTCGAAGAGCGCAGCATTTTTCAGCGCAATTTCAGCGATTTCTTCTTTGCTTTTGCTGGTCCTTTTCCGGGTAAAAGCAAAGCCGCTTAACACGTTTTGCATGATCGACATGTGGGGAAAGGGATTGGGTTTTTGAAAAACCATGCCCACCCGACGCCTAATGGAAACCGGGTCGACCGATGGCCCGTATATATCTACGCCGTCGAGGAGGATCTGGCCGTCGACCTCCACACCGGCAATAAAGTCGTGCATGCGGTTAAGGCAGCGGATGAATGTTGATTTACCGCAACCCGATGGTCCGATGATCGCGGTGACTTGGCCGCTATGAATGCTGAGCGAAACTTGATCTACCGCCAGATGCTTGCCGTAGCGCACGCTCAGGTTGTGGGTCGTCATGGTGGAAGCGGTGGCTTGTGTCATAGGCTACCTCGGCTCTTTTCTTTGTGATGTCGAAGCCAAGCCGCACTCAGGTTAAAGATGGCTAAGATTGCCAGCAATACGACAATGGCTCCGGAAGCATTCTCGACAAAATCCGCTTGTGGTCGTTCGACCCATTGGAAGATCTGCAGGGGCAGCGCTGAGAACTCGCTTAAAAGACCATTGGGTAGAAATGCTAGATAAGTGGCGGCGCCGATGACAATAATCGGAGCAGATTCGCCAATGGCGCGGGCTATTGATAATATGGCCCCAGTAATGATCTGAGACATCGCCAGTGGCAATACCACTCTCAATGTTACCGAAAGTTTGGTGCCGCCCAAAGCAAGGCCGGCTTCTCGCAGATTTTTGGGCACGGTTTTAAGGGCTTCACGGGTTGCGGTAATCATTACCGGGAGAATCAATAGAGACAGGGTTAGCGCACCGGCAACAAGACTGGGGCCTAAACCGAGAGCTCGCACAAATAATTCCAGTCCTAGGAGGCCAAAGATAATGGAAGGCACGCCAGCTAAATTGGTGACGTTGAGCTCGATCAGGCTTTTGAACCAAGTATCTTTGGCATATTCCTCGAGGTAGATGGCCGAAGCCACACCCAAGGGCAGGGCAATGATTGTGGTTAACAGCATGAGATAAAACGTTCCGATTAATGCAGGTAGGATGCCGGCTTTGCTCGCAAACCGTGAAGGAAAGCCCGTGAGAAAATCCAGATCGATACGCTCCAGGCCAGAAATAACCGTATTGCCGACCAGAAACGCCAAAATGAGCAAGGGCAAAAAAGCAGCGCTCAAACACAGCAGCCGAAAGATGCGTTCAACAAGTTGAGCGTTTTTTTCTTCTCGGGTAATGCCGACGATTACTCTGGCGGATTCAACTTCTTTCATTTCATTCGCCGTGCTCAAAAAATCCTGTTCGGAAAATGCGGCCATTATGTTGTCACCGTGAATCGCGAGCGAAGGATGATTTTGCTGGTGCTATGAAAAATGAAGGTTAAAAGAAACAAGGTGGCCCCCACGGCAAAAATGGTTAAATATTCGATGGATTGCTGTGGAGTATCCCCCATACTTACCTGGACGATGTAAGCCGTCATCGTTTGAATGGGTTGACGTACATCCAAGGTGAAATTGGGCTTTAAGCCTGCGGCAATAGCGACGATCATGGTCTCACCGATGGCTCGAGCAAAAGCCAGGAACAAGGCGGCTATGATGGTAGACCTTGCATAGGGCAGCACAACCAAAAAAATGGTGCTGAGCTTACGTGCTCCGAGGCTATAAGCGGCTTCTTTGAGATAGCGCGGCGTCTTGTACATGGCGTCTTCGCATAATGAAGAAACAGTTGGCACCAACATGAAGCCCATGACGATGCCGGGTGAAAGTGCGTTGAAGCCACTGAGATGAGGGATAATTTTCATTAGCCCTGGAGTCACAATAGTGAGCGCAAAATAGCCATAAACCACAGTCGGGATACCGGCTAAAAGCTCTAATAGCGGCTTGACCAGACCTCGAATTTTGGGGCTCGCAAATTCGCTAAGGTAGATTGAAGCCATAATG
>DASPVU010000090.1:0-8321 GCA_035622215.1 Myxococcota bacterium
ATGCAGTAAAATTATATGTAGAAAATCGCGATGGCGTTCAAACTAAATTCATTATTAAGATCGAACCCGTGTCAGATGAATTTGTCATATCGGCAAAAATGTATGCCGCTTTGGCCAAAGCTAAGGTCAGTGCAGTAGTAAATGGCAAATTGCTGAGCCTAAACCTCTCGGCCATCGACAGAGAAGAAGTCGACCCACAATATTGTATTAGCCTCGTCGACGATCCCGACAAAGAAGAAGCGAAGAAAGTCAATAAGGAACTAAGCACAATAGAAGATGAAGCAACCGACTATTTGATCGAACGCGATTCAGCCAAGCACCACCGCGCTTTGCATCTGAAAAAACATCACAGGCCAATAGAGTGAGCGCGGCGAGAGTCGGTATTTTTATAGACGCCACGCTTGACAGCTCGCTCTAACTAGTGTTTTCTATGTTACTACCTATTCCGCAGTAGCTCAGTCGGTAGAGCAGGTGACTGTTAATCACCGGGTCGGCGGTTCGAGTCCGTCCTGCGGAGCCACCAAATTTTCAGCCTAACTCCTTGATTTCCAAGGATTTTTTTTACGATTACTGGAACCGCCGGGTGCCCTTGGTTCTTTGGCCCTTTTAGAATGAAGCGATTGCGAATTAAATTCCCTGAAGCTGAATTGGCTTTGATGAAAAGCACAGCGAAGCGTTTTAATGACACGCATGGTTATTTGGATGAAATAGGGATAGGCTCTCTCAAAAACTTGTTAGTCAACGTACACAGTCTGCATTGATTTGAACCCATAATCATAAAAAGTCATCGAAATTGGTTTTATTAAGTTTGAGACATCATACGAAAGTTTATGGAACGTTTTCACTTTGCTTTTGTCATCAATGCCCGCGATATGCTTTGCCACAACGATTAGCGTTGGAGGATTTTTTTTTGAAAGGTCAAAGCGCATCAGCTTAACCTGATGCTCCTTACATTCGCCTCCAACAGAAACGGTAATGTCAATTTGCTGCTTTTCACGATTATAGAACACATTTTCAATCGTAAAAGCGAACACGAAAGAGCTGAAACCTAGTACGCAGCAAGTCAAAAACAAATTGTTGAATTCTGTGAATGTCGTCGACATTTAAGATTCTCAATGTACAGAGTTTATTTTTGTTTTGTACGTTTCCGTTAATTTTTTGCAACAACCAAACAAGACAGATCGATTAAACACCGACAAGCGTCTCTGATTTTCAAAGATAGTATTTGCCGGTTCCACGGAAGGCCTGCGGAGCCACCAAATTTTCGCCCAAGCCCTTGATTCTCAAGGCTTTTCGGAAGCTCAACGAGTTAGTTCCCTGAAAGATTCAAATTTCCTGGTTGGTAATGGCGTTGCGCATGGCGTTGACGCACTCGTAAAGGGTGGTAAAGGATTTGTCGGGTAGCATCTTTTTGCCCGTTGTGGCGCTAAAAATCGAGTATTCCCCTTGAGCATTAAAAGTGCAGACGTAACGCTGCGACGGACCGACTTTTTCGGTCTTATCAATTAATTTAAGCGGCAAAAATTTATCTATTTCCATAAGGTGCTTAAAGTTTCGAAAACCGGTTACGGTTTCACCGATCCTCAAATTATGCTCGCGAATGTTATAAATGCTAAAACCTTGGCCGGACCAGGCGTAGCAGAGATCTTTATGCACTTTTCGATTTTCGTATTCATTGATTATGGCAGGAATAACGGTAACTTGGTCTGCTCCATAATCTGTACCGCCAACAATTTCTCCATGATATGTTTCACCAAGGTACCAGTTCTTTTGTCCATCCTTATTTAAGAGCTCATACGATTCCAACTTTGCCAATTTCCGTCTATTGCTTATCCAAGTTTCGATTTTATCTGCCATTGCTGGGCAGTATTTGTTGGCGAAAGGCAAGAATTTTCGAGCTGCCTTATTATCCCCAAAATCAATTTGGTCGTAGCGTAAAAAATCAAGGAGTTTGGTGAAAAACTCTGGATTATCGTCCAAAAAATAGCCGCCATCGATTGTTCTTGATGGCTTCATTGGGATGCTCGGGTCGAACATTTTTGCCAAAAGCCCCTCATATTTGCGCAGCGTGCTGATGCTGGTGACGAATTTTACGCCGCCAACGTTTAGATGAATTATTTCGTCTTCTTTTTTGGTAATTGATTGGGTATCTGCTGCAAATAAGCTCTGGGCGATTAAAAATACGACAGAAACGAAGATCGCGATGCTGTGCATGTCTTAGCTCCTGCAGCAGAAAAACTCCAGTCTCAACCCTCAGGGCACGCTATTTCATTCCTGGCCGTAAAAACCTAAGAATGAGGTCCGCGGTAGAGGATATCCTGCTTACCATTAACAAGCACGCGTGGCTTTAACAAGGTGCGGGTCCGCTCGTTCTACTGGCGAGAAGCTCGCGGAACCAATAAATTTTCGGCCCAACTTCTATTACTCGAGCGACTTCTTGTAGATGCTATAAACTAGTTGGGGGTCGATTTCCGGGTTGCACAGATCGATTTCGTAGTTGCTCGGCTGAGCTCTTAGTGTCCAGGCCGCTTTGTCCATAATATTGCTCACCCCATGTACCTGCCACAAGCAAAAATATGGGTCGTTATCGATATAGCGTGTATCAGTCCAATCGCCGTTGACTACGTGACCATTGCGCGCCCTTTGCAGATAATATTCATAGACGCGCTTCACGGTGGGAACCCCCGTGCTGGACAGTTTGGCATGGTAATACGATACCGGAGCATTTGGCAGTAGATCTGACACATCAAATCCTGGCGGTGGTATTCTTGACTCGGTAATTTCTATCGTATCTACTGGAAAGCTCCACCCATGCAAACTCAAAGCAAAGGGTTTTTTATCTTGGGCCCACTGCATCAACGTTTCATGGAAGCGCTTTGGACAGCGGTTTTCACTAAAGCCTGGAGGGGAAAAATATCGTTCTTCCGATAACGTCGGCTCAATTAAAAGGAAGGCGATCTTGACCAAAAGTCCCTGAATATCGTTCTTGGAAAAGTTAACCACGCTGCCATCTGGAGCTGTCATCTCTACTTCATGTTTTGGTTCGGGCAGGATACAGACTGCTCTCACTGCATTGTGATTATGATGGTTCTTCGGGGCAAACTTATCCCCTTCATCAACGGGTAACCGATGATGGTCGTATTCATATTGCCGCGCTGTTTGACCTGTCAGTTGGTCGAGCTTATCCAAAGGTCCACCCACCGCGTAGAGATTATTAATTGGATCGCCGCCAGGCCTGGTTTCTTGCTTTGGCCACCAATGGCAAGGCCAGGTTTCATGGTGAGATTTCGAGTCGAGTATTATGTCGTCTTGCTCATCGCGAGAAGCGGAAATCGCGCGCTGCCCATAAAGATGAATCATTATCCAGAACGTTAGTAAGCAAAGTAAATCTCGACGCATATCCTACCTTTTGGTTTGAGATTCAGCGACAAGAAAACAGAATCGTTAAAAATTATTGCATCGCTGCACTAAAAGCCTGAAATATGCGCCATCACAGTAAAAAATAGGAAATTTAATGCGCGCCAGTTTTCTGCTTATGGTGTTGCGTTGAACGAGACGCGGATGGTTCCTTGGCTGTTCGAATAGGTTGAGGCCATGGTTGAGCCGTCGGTTCCACCATTTAGTCTGATGGCGGTGTAAATTTGGTTGGTTCCGACACTGGAACTAAATTTCGTTTCTACTCCCAAACCGCAAGTATAATCTTGGGCTTCGCGCATGGTGATTCGGCTGCCATGGTTTTCGTTCACGTCTCGGTTGTTCCAATTCTGATACGAATTGCAGGGTCCTGCCGTTGAAATAAGATTGCCGCTACCGGAGCCGGGCCCGAAACTATTCACCGCATCTAGGCAAGCCGATTTTCCGGTGTCGACGATGACATTTCCATCAGCTTCGGCGATCACAATACGAGCCGTATTCGGCTGAATGCCGCTAACCTCTGCGAGCGCGACGTTCGCTTGCGGGACCAGGGTCAATTTTGTCCAGTTGTAGAGCGCGTCGTAGGTTGTGTTGCCTGGCGAGGCGAGCAAGGCACCCACCAGATCGTTGGTGTGCGCTACGTAGGATTCGCTGGGATTTATCGAAGTTTTTGAAGTCAGGAATTTGAACTCAGCGCGGTAAACATTGGCGTTGGCGATGTGGCTCTTTTTATCGAATATAGCGTTCACAACAAAGGGATTACATATAGGATGGCTGGTAGCAGGGCACGTCCCGTTCCCATGGGCGGAGAGCTCAATGGCAAAGGACGCTAGATCACTTCCAAGGAAGTCCACCTCAGGTGCGTTGGATTCTTTCTTATCCGCGTAGCCTGAGAACGACGCCGAAAGAACCAGTAAGCCAAACATAAGCGCTAAATTCATATCTAATTATCTCCTTCTTAAACGCATAAAGAGTCTCTTTTAATTACTATATTGTTAAATAAGCTCGCGCCAAATTTTTGCTTGTCTTAGGCCTTCGCGGTACGTTTCGTATAAATCTCGCATGAGGGGACACAAATATGGCAAAGCTTTATGTCGTTAAGGTTTTAGGATTGCTGGTATTGATGGTGGCAGCAATGCCATCCAATGCTGAAAATAAGAATGATAATCCATTGAAATCGGAGGACGAGCAAACGAAGGACCAAGATCCGATATCCGGTTCGCGTGATTGCAAACTTAAATTAAGCGATTTTGCTGGAAATTGGGTTCTTAGTGTCGATTCGGTAGGTGGAGTTGCTGGTCCTTCAGCGGTCGGCCATTCTTTGACCTTGGATGGTCAAGTTTCATTTAACAGCCATGGACGAGGGACAGTCAATTTCGGCTCAGCTGTTGAATATAGCGGAGTGCCGGGAGAGATTTTTATAGGAAGCGCTACTGGAGACGTACTGGTCATCACCATCACCGATCCGGTTCATGGGATAGGAATTATAACCGAGACCACTCCATCCACCGGCGCAGTTAATACCGCGGATTTTGTCGCCATCTTTTCTAAAGAAACGGGAAAGGTTATACGTCTCAATGGTCATAGGACCAGCTCAGATCCTACGACCCATGAAATCGTATCTTATAACTTGGAAAGGCAATTCCAATAAGCCTAATCCGAGACACTCGACTATTGGTCGTTGCTTTTGTTTATCACTTCGCCTTTATCGCGCGGGCTCGTGCTGCGGTGCAGTGAAAGCTTTTTTGTGGACGTACGAGAACTTGAGCGGCCTTTCCTTTCCGTCACCTCGCTTTCTCGTGAAACTTGCTCGGATGAGCTGTTAACTCGAGGAGATGACAATGGAGGTGCGTCCTCGTCGTTTTCGCATTCCGTGTCACCACCGCTCTCGGGATCTGAGACCGATCCTTGCCCGGGGTTTCTCAGATTATGGTCAGACCTATTTGACTTCCTCCGTGGTGCGAAGCTCAATTGGAGGCTCAAATCGCGTTGTTCCATATAATCAAGCATTGCCTGTGAAAACTGTATTGTGCAACTGAGATTGTTGTCGGATAAAGCGTCAACGCCGGGGGACTTCTTACGTCTCTTGATAATGGGAGAAATGCGAAAGAGGCCTGTGGTTGCCGTGGATGCCGCCGACGATGCGCGGAATATGGTCTCGCCAGAATCATGCCCGGCAACATTCTCATGGGGATCATCACCGTCGCCAAATATGTCCAGAATATTAGCGAATAAGGAAAACCCCACTTTCTTTGGTTTAGACAAGATGGCCGGCTCAGTTTCTACTGAATTCGCATTCGCGGGATCATAATTTTCATAGCGCGCAAAAAAATGCTCCCAATTTTCTATTCTCTGCTCGTTTATGAGGGATAAATGGGCGTATGATGCTTGTTGCAATAGCTCAAGCCCCTCCGATTTTAAGTGAGTAATCCAAAAAAGATGCTTCTTGACCATTTCATTAGAAGAAACTGCAAAGGCCCACGAGACTATTTCCAGATTTGTCAAGCGATTATTCTTATCAGCCACCTCTTGCTTGATCACTCTGCGAGCTATGCAATTAACACGATCCGTTACGGCGATATTTTTACTCTCTGTTAGGGTTTTCGAATAGTAAAAATACCGATGCTTTAGTTCCCTAATAGGAATTCTTAAGGCACCTTCTTTCCAGCCGCAGCCCTCTTTTGTGCCCAAAATATCCGTAAGCTGCTCATGGCTAATTACCGGTGCCGAATTTTTAGAAAAACCCCGAGGAAAAATTTCTCTTTTCTCGCCTTTGCCAAGCCTCTCCTGCAACGCGGATGAACTGTTTCTGGAGTTCATGGGGAAAGGCTTGTTATTTTTATTTTCGTTCGGGTCCGCACACCAAACATGAGTGCCAAAACCTAAAATAAGTAAAAACACGTTAAGTTGAATAATTCGTCGCATACTAATTTTCATCTCCATCTAATTTATTGCAATGTTTTCAGAGCAACGCTGTAGAAGGAATCAGCACGCCTCGCAATCCCATCGCACCCAAAAACCAAAAATTCACCACGCAGAATTCTTGAGCCACAATACGTTGTACTGTTATTATGATCATGGTTTGAGCCTTAACATTATTGATGACGCGGGATCGACATTCCTGGGGTGGCATATGAGTTGGCGCAGTTCTTGGCTTGAAAAGGCGTTTTGCAGTCTGATTGCGGTGTTTTGCTTCAGTACCACCGTTTATGGGATACCATGCGAGATTATCATTACAACGACATCGCCGCTGTCTAGCGGTACGGTTGGAGCTGCCTATTCGGTGCAACTTTCTGCGGAGGCAAGCGCGGGTCCGACCCCCACGCTTAGCTTCTCCATTCAATCGGGTACGCCGCCACAAGGGCTGATGCTAAGCACTAGTGGGTTAATCAGCGGAATACCAACACTAGCGGGGGTATCGAATTTTGATGTGGTGGCCCAGGGTGGAACGTGCGATCCTAGCGATCCTACGCCTTTTCAGATCACCATCAATTGCAGCGCCTTTACTTTTGTGCCGTCAGGTCCGGACTTGCCGCCTGGCACTTTCGGAGTCCCGTATTCAGAGGCCATCCAAGTGACTGGTGGGAATGGAAACTACACGTTTTCTTTTGATCCATCATCTGGACCACTTCCAAATGGGTTATCCCTTTCTCCTAGTGGAGTCATCAGTGGCATTCCAACACAAGTTGGGACGTTTAATAATATTGTTATTGACGTAAGTGATACTTCGACTCCGACTCCCTGCACCGGCACGGTGACCTATAGCCTTGATATAACTTGCGGCCTCATAAATTTCGTCGCAACGACTCTGCCGCAAGGTGCCCCTGGGATCCCATATTCGGCAACCATCGAAGTAACAGGTGGTTTGCCTCCATTTACGTTTTCCTTGACATCTGGCGCACTACCTCCTGGACTCACGCTTAATGCCGACGGCACCATCACCGGAACGCCAACAGAGCAAGGTGTCTTTAGCTTTGGGGTTTTGGCGGTAGATAGCAATGAGTGTTCCGCGGAAGCCACATTCACTATCACCATTGTGTGTGGGCCGACGGAAATTGTGACCAAAAGGCTGCCGGATGCGAAGTGCGGCATTTACTATGACCAGCAAATTGAGGCTACTGGCTTCACGCCTATTCTGTTTCGCGTTAAGCAGGGAGAGCTTCCAGATGACTTGGAATTAGTGCCGACCACCGGCCGTATCCAAGGCTTTCCGAGAGAGCGCGGCAAATTCCGTTTTACCATACAGGCTACGAGCGCCTGCGGCAGCTCAGGCGAGCGGAAGTTTACTATCGAAAGTTGCCGCTAGGGGCCTGTTCGGGTCGACATGAGGATCAAATTCTTAGGAGCAGCGGGCACAGTCACGGGCTCCAAATACTTGTTGACCATTAACAAGAAAGAATACTTGGTGGACTGCGGCCTTTTTCAAGGCCTAAAGAATTTGCGGCTCAGAAACTGGCAAGAAGATGCGTTATCTGCGCCAGAAATTAAGGCGGTTTTTCTTACTCACGCGCATATTGACCACTCGGGCTATATTCCTCGGCTGATCAAAAACGGGTTTTCGGGGGAGGTGTACTGCAGCAAACCGACCTTTGAACTGCTAAAAATTCTGTTACCCGATTCCGGCCATCTGCAGGAAGAAGAGGCAAATTATGCCAATAAGAAGGGCTATAGCAAACACAAGCCGGCCTTGCCCTTGTACACACGCAAAGATGCGGAAGATGCGCTCAGCTTTGTCAAGCCGGTTGAGTTTCATGAGCCGATCAAGATTAACCCTGACGTGCAAGTCACCTTCAGTCGCGCGGGGCACATCCTGGGCGCCTCGTGCATATTGGTCGAAGCAGCCAACCGGCGCATCGTTTTTTCCGGCGACGTCGGGCGGCCGCACGATATTATCATGCGCCCACCCG
>DASPVU010000091.1:0-4012 GCA_035622215.1 Myxococcota bacterium
ACAATGAGCCACGTGTTTGCGATCTGGATATACCCCGGCGCGCCGTTTTTGTCGCCCAAGCTCAGAATGCGACCCCCGAAGACCTTTTCATAAAACCGAGCCGATCGCTCAATATTGGCGACGGCAAGAAAATGTGCGACGGTAAACCCATCCTTTGGGGGCATCTGATAGCTCTTCTGCTCGATACATACTTGGTTCATGACCACCCCAATTCGCATAGGTATTCTCTGGTACCGAGAATACCTCGGGCGGAAAAATGGGGCAAGTTTGCAGTAAGGAATATCGAGCGCCATCTCGATCAGATGGGTAAAATTTAACGCATTGCTCTATAATGCCAGGTCACCCGGCCAACCGGTTTTATCTTTCTCCAGTCAATTAACGCGTATCTTTTATTGGGAATTGATATTCTTTAAAAAAGTAAAGAGGAAGTTCCTTATGGACAAAAGCGATATACTCATAGTCGGTGCTGGGCCCACAGGGCTGACAGCAGCTCTTACTCTTGCGCGCAGAGGAATCAAACCTCGTATTATCGATAAGCGCGCGGAGCCAATCACAACCGCGAATGCTTTGGTTATCCAACCGCGTACTCTTGAAGTATGGGAAGATTTGAAAATCGTAAATGATGCGCTCCAACAAGGTCATAGGCTAGTCGGAGCTGAGATATTCACAAAAAATAAAGTCATTTTTGATCTTTCCTACCAAGACCTCCCTACTCGATATCCTTACATGCTGGCATGGCCGCAAGCGCGCACAGAACATCTATTGGCAACGCACCTCGCTTCCGCTGGAGTGAAAGTAGAGCGAGGTATAGAATTGGAGAATCTCCTTGAGACTGAAAACGGCATTAGTGCTGTCTGTAATGGAGTGACTTCTAACTACAGGTGGGTAGTTGGATGTGATGGTGCCAATAGTACCGCAAGACAATCGGCAAAAATTACTTTTAAAGGAAAAGAAAGTTTTCAACACTTCATAATGGCAGAAATTTGCGTAGATTGGAGCAGGACCTCAGATAAAATTATTATCACTCTTTCAGACGATGGACCATTCGCATTCTTTCCCCAAGATAACAAAGGAACGGGTCGGCTTGTGTTTGACGTGTCTAGAGACCAACGTTTAAAATATGAAAAAAATCCAACCTTCGATGATTTCAAAAAACTGATGAATAGGCGAGCTGGTGTCAAAGCAACCCTTCAAGAACCTAACTGGATCTCAACTTTCTGGATCCACAACAATATCGCTAAAGACTATCGCAAAGGACACTTGTTTTTGGCCGGAGACGCAGCTCATCAGCATTCGCCGTTCGGGGGACAAGGGATGAACACAGGCATCCAAGATGCCTATTTTTTGGGTAACCTTTTAGCTGACGTTATCGAAGGAAAGCAAAGCGAAAAAGAACTAGCAAGGTATGAAAAAGTGCGCAAATCAGTTGGTAAACATGTTATCCGACAATCGGCAATGATGACCACAATCATAACCATGCGATCCAAGCCTTTAAAATGGTTAATAAACGTTCTTTTATCAGAATTTTCAAGCTTTCCCACTTTAACCCACACGGCGGCGATGAGAATATCTCAATTAACCTTTAGATAAAGTGCGCTCCTTCGCGGACAACGAGGAGCGTTTTTTACGTTTGCAGAAGGGCTTCAATGTCGAGTGTCAAGTGCGCATCATTACTCGCCACTATGCCTCCTCGATCTAGTTTATCGTTCCAGCTAACTGAAAAATCGTGACGGTTGATGATGGTATGGCCAACTATGCCGGTACGCCATACCGGCCCTTTATTCTGATTGCCTACCCAATATGGGGTCGCCCATTTACCTATGCGGTGCATCATCAATTTCACTGGCTTGGTAACGCCACGCATCACGAGATCGCCTATTACTTCAAAATCATTTTCACTCTGCTGAAGAAATTTTTCGCTCGAAAATTCGATCTTAGGATAATTGGCGGCATCAAAGAAATCGGCACTCAACAGATGGTGGTCACGATCTTTCTGCCCGGTATAAAGCGTGTTTACGTCGATGACGGTGGATATTCTAGAATTTTTAGGGTTGTCTTCGTCCCATTTGATCGTGCCGGTGATATTTGTAAAACTACCTCGCACCCAAGTAACCATCATATGGCGAATGCGAAAGTGAGCGGTGGTGTGACCAGGTTCAAAATTCCATACTTGTAACATTTGATTTTGCCCCTACAAAAATCTGCCGATCGAGCCAAAGGTTTTCAAGTATACTAGAAACTTGAAGAGCCGGCGTACAAACATGGTACCACGACAAAGAAGTAGTACTTAAAAAGAGTATTAATTTGTTCAATTGATACAGCGGTTAACATAAATTTCGGAATGGCTTTTGGGCTAGCGCCGAAGCCCTAGGCCGGAGATCTAACAGAACTCTTCAACCGGCCGATTCTGCAGGCGATAGCCCAAAAGCCATTCCGAAATTTATGTTAACCGCTGTAACTGAAATAAAAATCACGTTGCGGTAAACTTGATTGTCGTGTGCGGCCCAAAAAAGGAGGTGAACCGTGACGCGTCGTGTTGCGATAGTCACCGGAGCCAGCCGAGGAATCGGCGCGGCAACTGCGCTAGTGCTCGCTAAAAATGGGTACAGGTTGATCGTCAACTACCGCTCCAGTGCCGAAGAAGCAAAGGAAGTGGTTGCGACCATCTTTGCCGCTGGTGGTGAAGCCGTGGCGGTTCAGGCCGATGTGACTACACCCGACGGCGTCGCTCTTTTGGTGGGCGAAACCGAGCGGCGGTGGAATAGGGTCGATGTGCTGGTCCACAGCGCGTTAATGCCTTTTGATCTCACTTCCTTCGCCGATCTAAGCTGGGAGCAGCTCGGTGGCAAGCTAGAGCGAGAGCTCCATGCAGCATTCCTGATCACTAAGGCCGTTGTGTCGGGGATGATTTCCCGCGGTTATGGCCGACTGGTATATCTCAGTACCGGGTTGTCTCGTAGGCCCCGTGGCGGGATGATCACGCTGGGCACCGCCAAGGCGGCACTGGACCAGTTTGTGCGCTTCGTTGCACTAGAGCTTGCCCCGCACGGAATTACCGCGAACATTGTTGCGCCTTCTACCGTGGGCGGAACAAAGAACAACGAGAGGCTGACAACCGAGCAGATTCGTCAACTAAGTTCGAGTAACCCTATGGGGCGGCTCGTCCGGCCGGACGAGGTGGCCGGGGCGGTGGCGTTCTTGGCAAGTGAGGATTCTGGTTTCATCACCGGCCATTACCTTGCGGTTAATGGCGGCATCGACATGGATTGATACCAAAAATCGAAAGTTGACAAGGCATGAGGCTATTGAGCGATTAATTGGGTCGATGGAAAATATCCCGGCATTTCTAACCAACTGCGGGTAAGAAAGTCAGACAAGGTTAGGGTGAGCAGGATGAAGAGCATAAATGCTCCGGCCATGGCAAAAATGCGATTGATACCATCGCTTTGCCAAAGATTCATAAAGAAAAGACCAATCAATAATGCTTTAATTAGCGCAATGGCAACACTTATCGCCACGTTCAGAAAACCAAAGTCTAGATGAGCAAGGAAAAACGTGAGCAAGAGCAATGCCATCAATGCCACCAAAGTAAGCAATTGCTTGGTAACGGGATTTGCTAAGTTCATGATTCCCTACCCACCAGATAAAGTAAGGGATAGATGAAAACCCAAACAATATCGACGAAATGCCAATATAGCCCCGTGAGCTCAAGAGGTGTATAATAGTGCGCGGATAATTTCTGTTTATAGATCCTTAATATCATCACCATAACAATAAAAAGCCCAATTGTTAAATGAAGAGCGTGTACGCCGGTAATCGTATAGTAAATCAAGTAGAACATTCTTGCCACATAGGAACCGGCACCTTGGATCGCCACATGCTCTGTAGGGACGAGCCCTTTTTCTATATCGTCATAATATTCATAAGCTTTGAGAAGAAGGAAGCTAAAGCCCAATATCCAACATGCGCTCAGAGCTAGAGCAGCCCGTTTTGCTCTATCTGTTTGCATAAA
>DASPVU010000092.1:0-3527 GCA_035622215.1 Myxococcota bacterium
CGCGTTTTTATACATCTCTTCAGCGAGCTTGTGGCTGATTTTGGTTAGCTCATCGGCGGCTGATTTGATTACGCTAGGCTCTTGAGAATCGAGCTTGCTCTTGGCATCCTTGATGCTTGCTTCGGCTGAGTCGAGCAAATCCTGAGGTAGCTTGTCCTTGTTTTCGCTAATGGTTTTCTCACAATTATAGACGAGCGAATCAAGCTTATTGCGCTCTTCTACTAGTTCACGACGACGATGGTCATCGTCGGCATGTTCTTTGGCCTCGTTAACCATGCGATTAATATCGTCTTCAGAAAGGCCGGAGCTTGACGTTATCGTAATGCGTTGCTCTTTGTTGGTAGCACGATCTTTAGCCGACACATTAACAATACCGTTGGCATCGATATCAAAGGTCACTTCGATCTGTGGCATACCACGGGGTGCCGAAGGAATTCCTTCCAAGTGAAAGCGGCCCAAGGTTCTATTGCCAGCAGCCATCTCACGCTCGCCTTGCAACACGTGTACCTCCACCGATGTCTGATTATCAGCGGCAGTAGAAAACACCTCGGTTTTTTTGGTGGGGATGGTGGTGTTCCTTGGAATCAAAACCGTGTTCACACCACCAAGCGTTTCAATACCCAGGCTTAAGGGAGTGACATCAAGCAAAAGCATGTCCTTTACTTCACCTGACAACACGCCAGCCTGAACCGCTGCGCCCAAAGCCACCACTTCATCAGGATTAACCGAGCGATTGGGCTCCTTGTTGAAGAACTTCTTCACATATTCCTGGACCATGGGAATTCTGGTCGAACCACCAACTAAGATGACTTCTTGGATATCTGACACCTTCATCTTGGCATCGGCCAGCGCTTTTTCGCAGGGCACCAAGGTGCGCTTAACTAAGTGCTCTACCATCTGCTCGAATTTGGCGCGGGTAAGCCGCATATTCAGGTGCTTGGGCCCATTAGCATCAGCAGTGAGGAAGGGTAAGCTTATTTCCGTTTCCTTGACCGAAGAAAGCTCAATCTTGGCTTTTTCCGCGGCTTCTTTTAGACGTTGTCGCACCATCTTATCTGGCGACACATCGATACCCGTGTCCTTCTTGAACTCATCAACCAGATATTGGATCAAAACGTCATCGAAGTCGTCACCACCTAGATGGGTATCACCATTGGTGGCAATCACTTCCACCACATTTTCCCCCACTTCAAGGATGGAAATATCAAATGTGCCACCGCCTAAGTCGAATACGGCGATTTTTTCTTCAGCCTTCTTGTCCAGCCCATAGGCCAAAGCTGCGGCGGTGGGTTCGTTGACGATCCGTTTGACATCGAGACCTGCGATTTTTCCGGCATCACGAGTGGCCTGCCTTTGTGCATCATTGAAATAGGCTGGCACGGTGATGACCGCTTCTTTGACTTCCTGGCCGAGATAGTTTTCTGCAGCGGTTTTGAGCTTTTGTAGCACTTTCGCGCTGATTTCTTGCGGTGACAGAATCTTATCTTGGATCTTAAAGCCAACGTCACCGTTGCTCATGCGGGCGCAAGAAAATGGATGGCGCGAAACTTCGTCTTTGCACTCATCAAAACGGCGTCCAATAAATCGCTTCGCAGAAAAAATCGTGTTTTCTGGGTTGGTAATCGCCTGCCTACGCGCTATTTGCCCAACTAAAATTTCTCCATCTTTGGTGAAGGCAACTACGGAAGGTGTAGTTCTCGCACCTTCTTCATTAGGGACGACCTTTGGCTCACCGCCTTCCATGATGGCCACCACCGAGTTGGTGGTTCCTAAGTCAATTCCAATAACCTTATTTGCCATATTTTTTGCTCCCTTAACTGATCAATTGCAATAAAGCCGCTTTTTGTGAAAACCTCACACGAATTCCGTCTCGTACCATAGGCAACAAAGTGCAGCAGTCAAGCATAGAAAAGGTTGCGGTTTTTGGTTTTCCACCTATTGTCTAGGCCTCAGAGGATGCATGGTGGAAAACGATATAGCCTTGGCTAAAGTACATTTTATTGCCGGGAAGGGTGGGGTGGGCAAAACGCTTATTTCTCGGGCCCTTAGCCAGCTTTTTGTTAAAAAATTAAAAACGCTGTTGGTGGAATTGTCTGAAGACGAAAGCGGCGAGCAATTCTCTCATGCCGCCGCCACCCGAAAACTCTCACCCAATCTATCCTATGTTAAGATTCACCCTGACCAGTCGCTGTACGAGTATCTGAGCCTTAAGATTCCGAGCCAGCGCATCCTGGACACCTTTTACAGCAAAATCTCATTCGCTCACTGGGCTCGGCTATGCCTGGTTTATCGGATTTAACCCGATTAGGAAAAATCTGGTTTCACGCAGACGTTAACGCGACTAAAAGCCCAGAAGTCTTTGAGAAAATTGTGGTAGATATGCCCAGTTCAGGCTATGTGGCACGATTTTTGTCCATAGCGTCGGTGGTGGAAGACGTGGTGAAAATTGGGCCATTGGCTGAAGAGGCCAGGCTGATCAACCAATATTTCTCCAATCCCCGCCATGCACGCCTTCATCTAGCGACGGTATTAGAGGATCTAATAATAACTGAGTCCATGGAATTTTATCACCAGATTGCCAACGCCCGCTCCGTGGAATTTGGCTGTATTTTTATCAATCGAGCAATGCCGGAAATTTTCGATAACTTAATCGATCTTGACTTAGAACGCAGTGAAAAGTTGCCGCCGACCATTGGTGCGATAATCGCCATGTTTAAAGAACGTCGGCTTGAGGAAAGGCTACAGAGAGGACGATTGGCCAAAGGGGCAATTTCTTTGCCTGAAGTCGTGATTACTGATTTACCTGGCGAGGACAAAGAAGCGAAAATCGTCGAGCACATGATTGAGGAATTGCTCATCGGGCCGATTTTCTCCATTCTCTTCTGAGTGCGCGTGTGAAGACCATCATGACGGAAACTAAGATTATTATTTGCGTTGGTTCTGGAGGGGTTGGCAAAACAACCATTGCCAGCATTTTAGGTCTCCATCATGCACTAAAAGGACAAAAAACATTGGTCATCACGGTCGATCCCGCACGAAGGCTGCTTGATGCGCTCGACATAGCTGAGCGGGGACATATGCCCAAGGCAATCGACATCAAACGGTTGACGAAAAGAGAACCCAAGAAGGGTGGTGCGCTCTTCGCTCTCATGCCCGACCTTGCGCATGAATGGCTGGATTTCTTAAAAGCCTCGGTCAGTCGCGAAAAAATCCGTCATGAAATCTCGTCTAACCATTTCTATCGATATATGGCCGACGGTTTACCAGGTGGACTGGAGATTATTTGTTCTCATATTTTATTTAGACTATGGGATGCTTCAGCCTTTGACACGATTATCTTGGATACGCCGCCGTCCTCTCATAGCCTGACGTTTTTTGCCGTGCCGGAAAGGATAGTGCGCGTCTTAGAGCAGAGTGTGTTTCGCACTCTGGTACAAAAGCGAGCATCGATTTTGTTAAAGCTCGCCAAGAAGCTCGCTTTTTTTTCGGGCGGGCTTTTGCAAAAGACGCTCGAGAGAATAGTCGGC
>DASPVU010000093.1:0-2573 GCA_035622215.1 Myxococcota bacterium
AGCCGTGCAACGCTCTCAGTGTTGTGAGCAAAGACATCAATCTCACTGTTGAGCACCATGGCTATAGCGTCTTTCTTCCCGCGAAAGTCAGGCACCAGAACTTCGATTTTCGCGAAGGGAATTTCTTGTTTTATCGCCTGGGCCACGTTGACAAAATGTTGCGCTCCGCCATCAGCTAACTCATCGCGATCGACGCTGGTTACCACCACATAATCTAAACCAAGCGCTTTGGCTGCTTGCGCCACTTTACGCGGCTCGTCGCTATCCAGAGGTAAAGGCTTTTTTGTGGCCACTGCGCAAAAATGGCAACGACGAGTGCAACGATCGCCCATGATCATGAAGGTTGCTTGCTTGTTGGCAAAACACTCGCCGATATTGGGACATTTGGCCTCTTCGCATACCGTCGACAAACCCCCGGTGCGCATAACTTGATAAACACTCCGTCGCTCTTCATATCGCAAAAGCGACTTACGAAAATCTTTCGGCAGCCTGTTACTTTCGTTGCTTTTCAACGACATACCAC
This sequence comes from Myxococcota bacterium, assembly GCA_035622215.1. Lineage (GTDB taxonomy): Bacteria > Myxococcota > UBA727 > UBA727 > JABDBI01. The sequence continues at coordinate 524 of DASPVU010000093.1, forward strand.
TCCTAATCGTCATGGCGAGCGGGCATTGTTGCGTGGACCCTACCCATCGTCATGGCGAGCCGCATAGCGGCGTGGCCATCCAGCGAATTGGCACTATGTTCTGGATGGCCGCGCTCCGCTCGCCATGACGATGACGCTTCTAAGCTATGGTCGAATAGAACCGAGCCTGAATCGATGGCTCGATCTCGTAGGTTTTTTTGAGCTCGCTTACGATGAAGGTTTCGACCATTTTGCCGACGAGGGGGATATCTACATTAATTTTACCTTCGATGATCCTTTTGCAGCCTTGGCCTAGCGGACTTAAAACCCACACTCCTTCGCCATGAAATCGAAGCAGCGAGCTATCCGAAGAAATTTCCCAGTAAACCCGGTTCTCCGCCCGCACGAAGCAAGATTTTTCCTGCCAACTAAACCCATCGCTCTTGATGATTCTCTTGATGGCAGCCGGCAGCTCTCCATGCTTTCTCACATGAAATTGCCATTCGACACCTGAAGGGAGCTCCTTTCGTTTCACCATCTTACGTTCATCAAAGGAAAGGCCAGTTTCGAGCATTTTATTGAGTTGCGGATCATTGAGGTGGGCAATGAATTTGCTGAGCGAAATATCGGGAAAATCGTGCTCAAGTTTGAAAGTAGTTGACATAATATTCACCTAACATCGTTAATCTGCTATACCCCCGCCCATGATCTCGGCCTCTCCTGCGCGAAGCATGGTGGGTGACCGAGAAAACCAACCAACCATGGCGCGCGATAACAAGATACAGGCAAAAAACCCACCGATCAAAACCACCATGGGCAGCAGGGTTATTCCTTGCATCACCAGCGGTGGCACTAAACTGACGATAGCTATTTCGACGAAGGCTATACCAAAATACGAAATGCCAAAATCCTCGAGCACGCCGGACGACATTTCCGGATCTACCACTCTCACCAAGACCATGGACATTGCAACCGAACCCGTGTTCCAGCCAAACATGAGAATCGATCGCTCAAACCAAAAATTACGGCAGATACGCCGCCCGACAAACCACATGAGGAAAATGGTGAAAGCCGTGCCGAAGGTAAACATAATAATGAGTGGCAAAGCGTAATTTACTACTACTTTTACCGAAATCGCGGCCACGCCAAAGGCGACGAGAAAATCCGTGACCATTGAGCCGATGCGGTGAACCACGTGCCGGTCTACGTAACGTCCGATTTTGATCGCATTCATGATCTTTTGCAGCAAAGCACCGGTCAACAAGGCGACACAGAAGACAGGGACACGGATACCGACGAGACCATCCAAAAATGCCGCTATCCGGTATGCGAATATGGCCGTGGCGAAAACGATCGCGATATGCCAGGTCAATGGATCTAATGCTATGGGACTGACGGTTTCTTTACCCATGTTTTGCTGCTCTTCTTCTGGCACAAATCCGGTTTTCATTGATACGGGCATTTCCGCAACAGTTTGCACGAGCCTGGTCCAACCTAAACGTGTAGCCAGGTTAATGAGAATCATGCCCCCCAGCACTCCAACAAGAATCCCCACCGTTGCGCTGGCATAACCTATGCTCAAGGCGCCTTCGAGGCCATAGGATTCAAGAACCGTACCGATAGCGGCTGCCGTACCGTGGCCGCCGACAAAACCTGCGGGCAAGAGAATGGAAAAACCGTGGGGTAAATAGGAAAATAGTGGATGCAGACAGAAAATGCCGAAGAGTAAAGTAAAGCCCCATTGTCCAAAGATTGAAGAAAGATTGAAGAAAAATGTATCGCCCGCATGCTCAATCGTCCCCTTTAACGAGAGCTTCTTTTTTCGCTTGCCCAAAAAAAGCGTGGCGAATAACAGCACAACTAAAAACGATGGATAGGTGTTAATATTATAAGTTCCAGATGCATCGAGACTGAAGGGAATAATATCTAAAAATTGCGGCCCTAACACTAGCCCTAATAATCCAGCAATAATGGCGGTGGGAACGTAGGTATTTTGTAAGAGCTTGATGCGATTCCTTAACAAATGCGAGCCGAGGATCAGCGTCGACATGATACCGAAATCCGCCAGAAC
>DASPVU010000094.1:0-10307 GCA_035622215.1 Myxococcota bacterium
CGATAAAGGTGCCGTTGTTGAATTTGGCTTGCTTTAGGTCTAACCCAGAGAAATTGGCACTGCTCGCGTTTGCCTTTTCAAAATCCGTCTTTTTTTCTAGCCTAGCGTTTTGGAAATTAGCGCTTTTTAAGTCCGCGCTGGAAAAATTGGCGCCTATCAGACTCGCTTCCATAAACGAGGATTGAACAAGAGTCGCACCGAAGAAATTCGCGTTCATCAGAGAGGCGCGGTCAAACTGGCCTTTTCGGATGCTGGCTTTTTCAAACTGTGCATTGTCCAGCAAGGCGCCTTTTAGGTTGAGTCCGTTGGCTTTTATATCATTAAAATCAGCTTTGCTGGCCGCGATATTTGATAGGTCACTATTGATGATTTCGGCAAAGGCAAAATTACTATTGGCTAGATTTGCATTAGTAAAATCGCTATTTTCGATATAGGAATTACTGAAATTGGCCTTTTCTAAATCACTTAATCCAAACTGCATTTCGACAATTTTAGAAAATGACAGATTCGCCGCAGCGAGCGTTTTTTGTGCCACACTGCCTTTTCTCATGTCGACGCGAGACAGATCCCGAGGCTTTTCCTTGCTACTAATCGCCTGCTCATCTTCAGCGTTTAATTCGTCATTCACGATGCGCCAGATTACCTGCAGTTTTTCAGGTAGCTTGGTCGAAGAGCTTACTTTGGCACCGTTTAAACGAATCCTATCTAGCTTGGCATTGGCCAAGTTAGTTCCACTGAGATCGCTTCCTGACAAATCCGCAAAACTGAGGTCGCTACCGGTAAACTCGGCATTGGACAAATCGCTTCTTTTAAAGACGCATTCCGTTAGATCAGTGGCAAGAAACTTGGCGCCCTCCAATGACGCGGAGGAAAAATCCGCTTTAGCGGCTTTGGCCTTTTGGAAGGAAGAATTCTTCATCACCGCAGCCAAGAGAGAAGCACCATTGATGTTGGAATCATTAAAATTGGCGTTAGAGGCAACACTGCCGGTGAAATTGGCGCCCTCCAAATTGGTGTGTTTGAAATTGCTTTCTGTCACATCTGCTTGCGAGAAATCTGCGCCTGCCAAATTGGCATTGGCGAAATTGACAAATTGGCCATCGGCCTTCGAGAAATCGGCATTGGTGAGCGTTTTTGCCGAAAGATCAACCCCTTTGATATCTTCATCCGAACAATTGTAGGGCCCATTGGGTAAAACGCAGGCCTCTCGATCACACGCTGCACCAAACACCATGGCGCAGATCGCTATTACCAAATATGCCACCCACATTTTTTGCCGCCCCCTGATTAAACAATAACCGACAACAGGGTTAGACGCCAAAGGCAGTTATGGCGCTTGAAAAATTACGTGGAACTAGTCTTAAAATATACTAATTTCTCATTTTTCACGCGTGTCATGTCTTCTTACGGCTTGACCGGCTTTGTTGCACGGCTCACTCCCATCGTCATGGCGAGGAGCCATAGGCGACGCGGCCATCCAGTAACTAGCGTCTAGGCTTCTACTGGATGGCCACGCCCTTTTCAGGGCTCGCCATGACGACCGAAGTGAGCTGTGCAACAAAGCCTGTCGAGCACGAGAATGACATAACTTGCGAGATTGTAGTCAAAATAAATATGTCTTGAGACTAGATCGTGGATTATCTGACGAATTCGGGTGTCAGGAGGCCAGCTTCATATATAAGAGCGAGATTTTCTAAATTGATGTCGAATTGTACTCTTTTGTAGGCAACATCGGTGTCGAGTTTTCTATCACCAATATCTAATAGATCCTGAAAGTGAATTCGTCCCTTAGACTCCTGGATCTCTGCCACTTCTAGCGACAGTTTGGCGGCTTCGGCCTTAAGCTCATAAGCCTTAAGGCTTGCCTCCAATTGGAGCAAGCGCTCTTTACGACCCCGAATTCCAGCGTCGATGTCGATGGCCAGCTGCCGGAGTTTGATCTCGCTTTCGCGCTTCTTTAACGAAGTGTCCCTAAGCTCGGCAATACTCGCGCCACCATCAAAAAGGGAAACACCGGCAGTGAGCGAGACGGCGCTGGTAAAATGCTGACCCATCATTCCCTTATTATTGGACGTATATTTTACATCTCCCTGCAAAGTCAGGGTCGGTAAAAACTGCAAAAAATTGCCAAAGCGCTCTTTATCGGCAATTTTTAGCGCCTGGCGCTCGGCCTTAAGGTCAGGGCGGTTAATCATGGCTAACTCTATGAGTTTTTCTGGACTCGCCTTGAGAGTTTCAAACATGAAAATATCGGAATCGACAATGGCAAATTCCTCATGGACGCCAATGATAATGCCTAGCTCACCAATGGCCGCGCGATATTCGAGAACCGCGCCGAGGCGCTCTGCCTGCTTTTGCTGAAAATTGGCTTTGGCTTCTTTTAAATCCTTTTCCGAAAGCCGCGACCTGAGCTCGCGTTCGATGGCATTCGAAGCCCGCTCCTCTGCGGTGACTTCAGCCTGCTCTCGCAAAAGTAAAATATTCTGTAGATGAAGCGCCTGATAACAAGCCTTGGCCGTTTGATAGATGGTAAGAGCTTCTTGCTCATGAACTTTTGCTTCTTGTAACGCAGCGGCTTCATCACTGGCCAAAAGGCGAGCTATATCGGGACCATTGACCACGGGAATTTCAAGCGAAAGCTTGCTATCGAAGGAGTGCTTGGGGCTGATGACCAGATTTTGCCGCGTATCCCTTTGCTTCATCAAATCCGCCTGACGTTCCAGCTGCTCTGCAGCACCCAGTTCACCATGCTTTTTTAACAGAAAGGCCACGTGGCGATTCAAATCGGCCTGTGCTTCATTGCCAAAGGACAGAGATTTTTTCACTTCGGGAATATTCCAGGTATATACCGCACCCAAACGGACCTTGGGTAGTAAGGCCGCCCATCGAGCCGTGATGTCAACCTCCCTTCTTTCCAGATTGTTTCGCGCAAGCCTAAGTGCGGTGTGGTTGTGTAGCGCTCTTTGCAATGCATCTTTCATAGAGATGCGAAGTACTTGGCTTGTGGGTTTCAGAATTTTCGGACCGCTGAGCCCGGGCGGCTCCATGGCAGGTGGGCCTGGTGGCTGCCTTGCTGATGGGCCCGGTGGCATCATTTGGCCCAAGGCAGTCCACGCGAAAACGAACAGCAAAAGCGCCTTTGAGCTCATTTTGTCAAGAATTCGGCACATCATCCGTCCCTTATGGATGAAAGATGACGGTCAAGCAAGAGCTATGGAGCCTTCCAACAAAAAATTGTGAGGGAGAATGACTGGCAACTAGCTTTTCATGGGTTATTATTTGGTCTCATCAACTTATGAGACAACTAGAAATGAAATTTAGCAGGCGCAACCTGATTCTATTGGCAATCGTGGCCGTCGTCTTCCTTATTGCGGTGATGCGCATCGTCAATCGCGTGCGTACCGGTAGAGGCAAGGCCGATATTTCCGAAAAGGCAATGGTTATCAAGACAGAAAAGATCGTCTCTGCCGACATCATCGATCAGGTGAAAATATCGGGCACGATTCGGCCAGCCAACGAGGTGGACGTTTTCCCAAAAATTGCCGGTCGCATCATCGGTATTTATTACAATGTCGGCGATGCGGTGAAGGCGGGCGATGCGCTCGTCGAGATTGAACACACACAAATCGCCCTGCAAAAAGAATCTGCTATGGCGGCCTTGGCCATGGCAAAAGCCAATGCGGATGCGGCTAAAATCGATTTTGATCGGGCAAAGGAACTCATTGATAAAAAGGCCATCACCCGAGTGGAGTTTGAAGGCGATCAATTGAAATATGACACGGCGAGAGCAGAGCAAAAGAGCGCTCAAGCCCAAGCCGATATTGCCAGCCAGCAACTAAAAGACGCTCGAGTCACGACTCTCATTAGCGGTACCATCACCAAGCGCATGTGTGAAAAAGGAAGCACTGTTTCTCTGACCTCGCCCATTTTCACCGTACAGGATCTGTCGACGCTCAAACTCGTCACCACCGTCGATGCCGCCACACTTACCCGCCTAAGGAAAGGCAGCTTTGCTATTTTGAAATTTGACACGCCATCGATAACACTTCCTGGCATCGTCGCCACGCTGTCGCCGAGCCTCGATCCCCATTCTCGACGGGCGATCGTGGAGATCGAACTTCCTGAACCAAATAGAAAACTGGTAACCAATATGTTCGTTGACGGCTCGCTCTTGCTCCGCAAGTTAGACAATGTCCTCGTGGTCTCAAATAAAGCGTTGATAACGAGCGAAGGCAAGGCCACCGTGTTTTCTATTGTCGACGGCAAAGCTTCTCTTGTCGATATCACGGTAGGTCAAAGCGATGGATTAAATTCCCAGGTGCTTGATGGACTTAAGCTCGGCGACGTGGTTGCTATAAGCGGCCTCGATCGCCTCCATGACGGTAGCGTAGTAATCACCGAAGAGACGGCAAAGTAAAAATGTTTTTATCTGATGTCAGTATCAAGCGGCCAGTTTTTACGACGATGGTGACGCTTTGCCTCATGATGCTTGGCCTTCTAGGGGCAAAAAATCTTGGGGTGGATCTATTTCCTGATATTTCCTTTCCGGTGGTGTCAGTAACCACGGTCTTTCGTGGCGCGGGGCCATCGGAAGTAGAAAGGCTTGTTACCAAACCGATTGAAGAAGCAGTATCGTCGATTAATGGCGTCGACGAAGTCCGTAGTTTTTCCAGAGATTCTTACTCCACGGTTATCATTCAGTTTAAGCTTGAAACCGATATCAAATTAGCCGCTACTGACGTAAGAGATAAGATTGCGGCCATCGCACAAAAATTACCAACAGATATAGAGCAACCGGTCATACAACGACTCGACCCCACCGCCTTGCCCATCTTGACCTATGCCGTCTCCGGGACTCGAAATTCGGCCGAGATCAGGACGATCGTTGAAGACAAGATCAAGCCTAAGGTGGAAACGGTAGAGGGCGTAGCCGCGGTGAATGTGCTCGGTGGTCTTGAACGTGAAATCCATGTCTTCGTGGACCGAAGCTTTGCAGAATCTCTCGGGCTAAGTTTGGATCAAATCGCTCAGGAAGTGTCTTCATCGGGCATGGATGTGCCGGCGGGCAAGCTTTATTTCACCGAACATGAGTTGTCAGTGAAAACCTCAGCTCGCTACGAAGACCTGTCGGCCCTGGCAAAACTGGTGGTTAAATCTCATCCTAATGGGTCGCAGGTGATGTTATCGGACATCGCCACGGTGGAGGATGGGTTTAAGGAAGACAAGGTCATTACTAAGCTCAATAACGTCTACGCCGTCACCTTCGAAGTGCAAAAGCAAGGTGGGGGTAACACGGTTGCCATTGCCAATGGGGTTTACCGTGTCTTGGATGAGCTGAAAAAGACCTTGCCCAAAGACCTTACTATTGTTAAAGCCGTGGACAATTCCACGTTTATTCGAAGCAATATCAATGAAGTGACCGAAGCGCTAATCTATGGCGGTTTCATGGCCATCTTGGTGATCTTTATCTTCATGCTCGATTGGCGCTCTACCTTTATCTCGTCGCTGGCGCTACCAACATCAGTGGTAACCACTTTTTTCGTCATGTGGTGGCTAGGCTTTAGCTTCAATATGATGTCGCTTTTGGGTCTGTCTCTCGCGATTGGGCTCTTGATCGACGATGCGGTGGTCGTGCGAGAAAATATCTATCGCCACATGGAGCGAGGCGCGGATCCCATCACCGCGGCAAGGGTGGGCACTGCCGAAATTGCCCTGGCGGTTATGGCCACCACTTTGGCGATTGTGGCCGTCTTCGTGCCCATTGCTTTTATGAGCGGCATTGTTGGTCGAATGTTTCGGCAGTTTGGCCTTACGGTGGCCGCGGCCGTCATGGTATCGCTCTTTGTTTCGTTTACCTTGGACCCCATGATGTCGGCCCGCGTGGTTAAGCCAGTGAAACCCGGACGTCACGACGAACTCAAGCGTCATCGGTTTTATGGCCCCATTGTTCGGGCCTTGGACTTTCTCAATGACGCCTATCGCGATGTTTTGCTCTGGTCGCTTAATCGGCCAAGAACCATATTGATGATCGCGTTTGGTATGTTTGTTGGCTCGATAGGCCTGGTTTCCATTATGGGTAAAGAATTCGTTTCCAATGGTGATCGGGGAGAATTTCGTATTCATCTTGAACTGCCCTCGGGTACATCGCTCAGCGAGACCGAGAGAGTGGTGAACCATGTTGAAGAAGTTATAAGAGAAAATCCCCAGATCCGTACGCTGTTTACCGTCATGGGTTCTTCGGGCGAATCTAACAAGGCCTCCATCAGAGTTTACACCACCAAAGCTGATGAGCGTCCTGGAATCACTCAAGTGGATATTCAAGATGATCTGCGACGAAGACTTACGGCCATTCCATCGCTTCGGTTTAATCTTGCGGAAATTGGCATGATTGAAGGACCTGGTCAGGAACTGGCCATTACCCTTTACGTACGAGGCCAAGATTATGACACCTTGCAAAAAGTCTCAGAGAAGGCTTTGGCCATCATCAAATCGATTCCCGGCACCACCGACGTGGACACGAGCTATCGTGGAGGAAAACCAGAACTTGCCATTGTGCCTAATCGAGCAAGTGCGTGGAATTTGGGAGTAAATATCCAACAGCTTTCCTATATCGCGAGGCTTTCCCTAGAAGGCGAGGTGGTGGGAAAATACCGCGATAAAGAACATGACGTCGACATTAGATTGCAACTCTCGCCGAAAGATCGTGCGGAGAAAACTTCCATAGCTGATTTGGCAGTGTCGAGTGTTCGCGGTGGCTTGGTGAAGGTTTCCGACGTAGCAACTTTAGTTGAGCAAGTGGGACCTGCGACAATTGAGCGCATGGATCGGCAGCGTCAAATTACGCTGTCGGCCAATGTGCTTGGCCGATCCTTGGGTGAGGTAGCCGGCGATATTGAGAAAGCCCTCCATAAGATGGAGAAGCCGCCGGGCTATACCTTCATCTTTGGTGGTCAGACGCAACGCATGAAGGAGACCTTTAGCAACATGGGCTTGGCCCTCTTTGTCGCCATCGTCTTTATCTATTTCGTTTTGGCATCGCAGTTTGAGTCCTTTGTCCATCCCTTTACCATCATGGCCACCCTGCCCCTCGCCGTGGTGGGCGCCTTGCTCATGTTATTTTTGGCGGGCTTCTCCATTGGACTATCTTCCATGATCGGCATTGTCTTGCTCATGGGCTTGGTGACGAAAAATGCCATCTTGTTGGTGGATTGCGCCAATAATCTGCGCGAACAGGGCAAGGGACTTCGCGAGGCCGTCTTGGAAGCGGGCCCCGTGAGGCTTCGGCCGATTTTGATGACTTCTGCCGCCATGGTTTTGGGCATGCTGCCTACGGCCATTAAGGGTGGCGACGGAGCAGCTTTTCGCGCACCCATGGCTACTGCCGTGATCGGCGGCGTGATTGTCTCTACCTTCCTCACTCTGGTGGTGGTGCCTGTGGTCTATATCTATATGGATCGATTTACCTTGAAGGGCCGCAAAAAGGCCGGGCAATAAAAAACTGGAAATATTTTGTCGCAGCCATTTGTTGAAATAGCGCGCACGTCGCCATCATGGCGACGAGCCCCTTAAGGAGTACACATGACTAAAGTTAACTTCGTCAATAGATTATGCCTAGTTGCCACCCTTTTAGCTGCTACTAATTTGGTGGCTGCGGACAAGGCAGGAGCACCCGCAAGGGAAGATAAAAAAGAAATAGTGCCAATCGAGTTGTCCGAGTCAAATATCTCGGCCTCTGAGAAAATGGTAATCGACTTATACACAGAAATACGGCAAAAACAGGTCGAAGATAAAAATAATCTTCCGCTAATGCATTTCATTACCCAACACCCAGAGTCTTTTTGGGATACTCTAGTAATATTGGCGTTGAACGAAGAAGATTTCAGTCTTTCAGACTTGACCTGGGTGATTACAGAATTTTCCAAGCCTCGCCAGCTCAAGCAAGAAAAGGCGGCAAAGCTGTTTGAAATTGTGCTGAAGGCTGGCGCCAATGACCATAGAAGGAATTATTTCCGCACACTCTTTATCGCGATTGATATTGCGCAACCCAGTGGTGCTTTATTTAGCGATAAAGTTTTATCACAATTGGGTTATATTCATGGAACCGAATATAACCAATTGTTGAACATGGTGGAGAAAGGCCAAATTACGGCCTTGAAGACAGTTCTGAAAGAATTCCCAGAACTTGCCATCAGTGGAATCTTAAAACCAGCCGTAAGCAGAAATGAACCGAAGGAAAAGAGTGATGGAAAAGGTTGGACAAAAAGCTATGAGAATGAAACCAAGAAATATGACTTCCTCAACTGGCTTCTAAGAGAAAATAAGCGATATGTCACGGGAGCAAACGCCAGCCCGGATTATGTGAACGCGATCAAGCTCATCATCGAAACCGCAGGCGAATCTCTTTCAAAAGAGCTCTTGGAAGTCAAAGAACTAGTGGCTAAAAAAGATGGACAGGTATCGAAAAAACCAGACGAAAAGATCCCTGCCAAAGTCAGCAAAGTCACCGAACAAAAAGACTAAACGTGTTATTTTGTGTCGCCCCGCGGCTTGACCGCGGGGTCCACGAAATGGCACTGCGCTGGCCCCCGCGGTCAAGCCGCGGGGCGACACGATTCGCCTTAGATTCTTCTTCATCAACTCATTCGCGAGATCGTTATGAAAAACTATACGTGTGAAAAATGTAATATGGCCATCAAGCCGCCCATTTGCGCCAAATGTAACGCAGAAATGGTCGACACAGTGGTGGAAAAAGGCGGCAAGAAGATCGAAGTGTGCCAATGCCCCAAATGTCACGGCATGATTAAATCGCCACAATGCTGTGGCCATGATATGAAATGCGTGGCTTAGATCTATATGAAATCGCTGCAAGATACCTATGCCCCAAATAATCAATGTTTTGGCTGTGGCCCAAGCAATCCTCAGGGGCTTCAGATCAAGAGCATGGTTGAGGGCGATGTAGTCGTCGCAAGTTTCGTGCCCAAGAGTTACCACCAGGCCTTTGATAATGTGCTGAGTGGTGGCATCTGTGGCACTCTGCTTGATTGCCACAGTAACTGGTGCGCCGCCTACTTCATCATGGAAAAACGGGGCGAGAAGAACCCCCCATGCACTGTAACTGCCCGCTATGCCGTGAACCTACTGTTACCCACACCCATGGACAAGGCGCTAACTCTAACGGCCAAGCCAAAACTCGTTACCGATAGGAAGGCGGAAATTATCGCGGAACTGAGCGCGCACGGCAAGGTCACCGCCACATGTGAGGGCCTCTTTGTGGCAGTTCAACCCGGACATCCAGCCTATCATCGGTGGTAACACCAATGCCGCTGAGTGTCGTACCGCGGCTTGACCGCGGTATCCATGACTAACCAATGCGATCGTGCGCCTGGACCCCGCGGTCAAGCCGCGGGGCGACACAGATGGCAACAATTCAAGCAATAAAGCTGACTTGACCGCTGGGCGGTATCACTGTTTTTTTGCTGAGAGCACAGCTTTTATTATACAACTTATTGAGCGTCATGCAGGGGGGTCAAATGCATTATCTTGCGGTCTATTTTTCCATTCTATTGCTTTATGCTTTACCTTCGCAAACGCTGGCGCCTGACCCGCATCAGCAAGACTTTAGGCCACCACTGCCGCCACATGTGAGGGGACAAATATTGGTGCGTATCGACCCTAATTTTTCTCACGTGGCGGGATCGGAGATAGAAAAGACGGTCGGCGCGAAGCTTGTGCACGGCTACGCCCTGGTGGAAGGCTTAGGGATATATAAATTTGATCCGCGACGAGACGTAATGGAAGTGGTTAAATCCCTTTCATCTAAGCCCTTTGTCTTATATGCAGAACCGGATTACATCTATCGTGTCGCCAAAACCGACGACGCAGGACAAAACGACCCGGAGTACCCCAGGCAATGGGCACTAGAAAACACCGGGCAAGCCGGTGGTAAGGTAGATGCTGACATAAACGCCGAGCTCATGTGGGGCTATCAAAAGGGCAGCAAGGACATCGTTGTTGGCACCGTTGATACGGGCTTTGATTTCACCCACCCAGATTTGGTAAAAAATGTCTGGAGCAATCCGGGAGAAATAGCCAACAATGGCGTCGATGATGACAATAACGGCTACGTCGATGACGCGCACGGCATCAACGCCATCAACAATACGGGCAACCCTATGGACGATAACGTGCATGGCACTCACGTGTCGGGCATCATCGGCGCTGAGGGTAACAATCGATTAGGCGTGGTAGGAGTTGCGCAGAATGTTCAGATAGCCGCTTGTAAATTCCTTTCGAGCAACGGGACCGGT
>DASPVU010000095.1:0-4236 GCA_035622215.1 Myxococcota bacterium
GGTAATGCGTCATGATTTCTTGCAGCGCTTTTGGCTCAGTAACGCTCGACGCTCGGGTCTTTACGCTCCGATCCAAAGCGCCAAATGCATGCGCCGTTCTAAAGAAATTATCAAGCTTCTCCTGATCTGGCGCTTCATGCACGCGATAAAGGCATGGTAGATGCTTCTTTTCAAAAAACTCAGCTACCACTTCATTGGTCGCCACCATCAAATCTTCGATGATGCGGTGAGAATCAAGTCGATCTTGCGGGTGAATGGCCATGGGCTCGCCCTGATCGTCAAGGGCAACCACACTTTCAATCAAGTCAAAATCAATGGCGCCACGCTTCTCGCGACTTCTACGCAGCACATGTGCAGCTCTTTGCAATAACCTGAGGCTCGCTTTTACTTTTGCCGAAAGCTCTTTTTCAGGCAGTTTGTCGTCGAGAAAATCTTGCACTTGATTATAGGTTAGGCGTGCAGCACTTTTTATCACCGCCTCCTTAATGGCGGGCTTGATGACGCCACCCTTGGGGCCAACCTCAAAACTCACAGTAATGGCAAGCCGCTCCACCCTTGGCTTTAAGGAACAAAGGCCATTGCTCAAGTTCTCCGGCAGCATGGGGATGCAGTGGCCAGGATAATAAATGCTCGTGCCGCGGTCATTGGCTTCGCGATCTAGACTCGTTGCTTCCTTCACATAATGACTAACATCGGCAATCGCTACCACAACCAGGATATTTTTACCCTTCTTCTCGGCATACACTGCATCGTCAAAATCTTTGGCCGATTCACCATCGATGGTACAAAGGGCCAGCCTAGTGAAATCTACTCGATTCTTTTTATCGCTGGACGAAGGTTTTTCGCCATAAAGCTTTGCTTCCTTTAAGGAACTGCTGTCGAACTCGATAGGTATGTCAAATTCCTTCAATATCCGTGCAATGCGCTCCCTGAGCGTTAGCTTCCGGCCAAATGATTTCAAAATTATCGCGGAAAGTTTCTTCTGGCCGTCAGGTTTAAGGAGAGCTTTTACCTGCGCGCCTTGTTCAAGAGGTAGCGTTACATTTTGTCTAATGTCGCTTACCGGATAGTCGATTTCCTTCGCCACCATTACGTCTTTGCCACCCTTTTTTTGATATACGCCAAAAATTATTTTGTGATTGGATTCTCGCTTGGTGGGCCATTCTCGTAGGCTGCTCTGTCTTTTTGGTTGGCTGGTTCGCTTTTTCATTCGCTATTAATTAATTCTCCTAGGCTCAAGTCAAGGTTAGCCGTGTCAGTCTATAGTTGGGGACGGTTTTTCGCAATTCAAGTCGATTTCCTTATCACGTTAGCACTAAAAAAACATCAATATTGTCATATTGTTATATAAAAATAAGCCTAATACGGGAAAAAAACTATCAACAACGCTATGATGACCTCGTTCACCAGTAACGACATTTTCTTTTTTTAGGGGGAAGTCATGTGGTTTCTCGGTCTCATAGCCCTTTTGTCCTTACCTGTCCTAGCAGAACTTAAGCCCGACTTGGAGCAATTAATCGGCGTCAGCGCTGATGCTCGTGGCCTTACCTTTCAAGTCCCATCAAACGGCTGCACAGAAAAAGACCATTTCGAGTTTCAGGTTGAAGAACGCCTCGAACCCTTAGGACCAATGCTGCCCGCGCTGGAACATCATTATTACATCTCGGCAAGCCGCAAGACCTCCGATAATTGCGAGAATTTTCAGCCCTACGGCACCCAATTTCTGATGAGTTTCGACGAACTGGGCATCCACTTCGGCAAATTCCACGTCAACAACCCCATCGGCGGCGACAAATCCGTCAACGCGCCGTAGCTCCCAATCAACTAGGCGGCACTTCCGAGTTGCACCATTACCTTCAGGTTGTTAAGGTAAGAGTAATGCCAGTAATACCGCGCCTGGAGGTAGACTATGCGTGTGACATCAAAAGGGCAGGTGACAATACCCCAAGAAATTCGCGAAGAGGCGGGGCTGTTACCTTCCACTGAAGTAGAGTTCAAAATCACCAAAGCTGGAATATTGATTAAGAAAGTTAAGGGAAGAACCGCGTTTGGTAAACGATTGACAGAGCATATGCGTGGCCGATCCGACATGAGAATGACCACTGACGAAATCATGGCGCTTACTCGAGGATAGTATGGCGTTCTTGGTGGACTCCAACATAATTCTCGATATCGTAACGGAGGATGCAGAATGGTTTTCGTGGTCTTCATCAACGATTGAGCAATGCTTGGAGATAGGAAAACTCTGGATAAATCCAATCATCTATGCGGAAGTATCCATTGGTTTTTCACGGATAGAAGATCTTGACGCCGTTTTACCCGAAGCTATCTTTAAGCGCGCCCCCCTTCCTTGGGATGCAGGTTTTTTGGCGGGCAAATGTTTTCTATCCTATCGGAAATCTTCGGGAACGAAGAGGGCTCCCTTACCTGATTTCTATATCGGAGCACATGCAGCCGTTTCAGGCTTAACGCTCATCACGCGTGATGCTCGTCGCTATAAAACATATTTTCCCAAAGTCAAAATCATCTGCCCTTGACCTGAGCCCCGAATATGGATCCGAATTGGTTTGGAGGCTGCTGGTGCTATAGGTTGAAGCCCGCTGCTTTTGCCTTTACAAACCACAGTATTTTTAGATTTTTACAGTGTTCGTATATGAGTTTCACCAGGTTTGCATCGGCCTTTATCATCGCCGACTCTATGGTAGTCTCTCCTTTATGGGATATAATTCCAACGTCGGCGCCGTTTTTAATTAAATATTCAGCCACTGAAGAATGATCCTCACAAATAGCTACATGTAATGGCGTATAACCATTCTCAAACTGATGATTAATATTAGCACCATTTTCCACCAAAAATTTCACAATGTCTAAATAGCCTTTTTGCGCGGCCACATATAAAGGTGTGGCGTTTCTATCGGTTGCCGCATCAATTGTTGCACCATGGCGCCTTCTATTTCAAATGCTATTCAGAAATCTCTATGCAACATTTTCACTGCTGACAAGTGACCCCGCCGACCGTCGAGCTTCGGTTATTACGGGTTCTTTTTAGTGTAGGTTTCGAGGCTGATGTCGGGTCGCGCTAGGTTGCCTCGGATGATGAGGCCTGCCTTGCCGTCGCCTTGTTGAGCTGCTCTGAGAACGGGTAATAAATCGTAGAGCATTTTTAAGGTTTCGTTGGTGTTGACCAATTCTTTTTTGACGCTGAACCAACCATCGCCGGTAATGCGCGAACTTGTCGGCCTTCGTCCTAACGTGACGCTCAATTTTAGGTCAGCTTCCACATCGCCGCCAGTGAGCGAAATGGTCTTCGATTCCAATTGACCTTTGTCAAGGGTAAATTCGGCTTGGAGTTTTCCTAAATTCAATTTGGGCACCGTGAGCAAGGACACCATGCCCTCACCCGGAAGTTTAATCGAGCCCGGCCCATAACCGAAATTTTCCACCGCGAACTTGATCGAGCCCGTGCCATCTTTGGTCATTTCCGTATTGGCATGCAGCGTGGATAGCATCTGGAAAATGCCTTGCAGCGGAGCGCCTAATTGCTGTTCCACAAAGGCCATCTTGCTCAAATCAATTTTGGCGCCCTCCATGTCTAAGTAAGTGAAATTAGATTTTCGGGATTTCACGTCGACGCTGAGATCTCCGCTATAAAGACTCGCTTCCGCGGAATAACGACGGGCGCCCGTCAACAGCGAAAAAATACCTAACCGGCCCTTAAGAGTGTTAAGTTCGAACAGGAGAGGAGTTTGGTTTTTTTTGGGCGGCCAACTGACCACGACCCCTTTAAGCGCAACTCCCGAAAAACGCCAGAGAGACGCGTCCTTAAAGGAGACTTCAGGGAGGCCTCGGTTTTTGGGGCCAAGGCTCAAAGCGAGCTGCGTAATATAGCTCTCTGCCAAGTCTGAAACGACGTCCTTAGGAAAGGTGCAATAGGCGGCAATAATAAACACCAAGGCAAAAGCACATGGATAAAGCACAAAGCGGAGTTTACGTGTAGTTTCCAAAACCAAACTCCTTATGCGGGCTTCCAGGTGGAAACCGTCATGGAAAGATCCAAAAGATCGGGCTCATCAAATCTCTTATTTATCTTAAGCTTAGTAACTTTTACCAGGTCGCCATGCTCCGAGGTTTCGATAGCTTCGATCAAAGCGGTAACTTTATCAATTGAAAGCTTGGTTAGACTCACCCGCACCGAGATTTCAACAATGTCGGACTTGGGTAAGGGTCGCTTGGTCT
>DASPVU010000096.1:0-4634 GCA_035622215.1 Myxococcota bacterium
TGGTGCGCATGGGTGCCAATGTCAGTGCAAGGGTAAAGGAGGGCGAATATTATCGTTTATTTACCTGTGTTTTTTTGCATGCGGGTTTTTTACATGTATTTTTTAATACCTATGTTTTATTCGCCTTGGGTGGATTTTTTAATCGCATATTAGGAGAAGCGAGGTATCTAACTATATTTCTTTTTTCTGGCGTTGTGGGATCCTTGGCCAGCGTTTGGTTGGGCAAGGCTACGGTCAGCGTGGGCGCTTCTGGTGCTATTTGGGGTTTGTTTGGCGCAAGTCTCACCTTGGCTTTGTTTAAGACAACCTTTCTCCCCGAGGCCATCCGCCTAAGACTGCGGCGTGTTACCATTATTAATCTGATAATTAATCTGGGAATATCTTTCTTGCCCATGATCGACTTTTGGGCACATCTGGGCGGCGGGATCGCTGGTTTTTTGATTAGCCTTATCTTTATCGTTAGACCGCAAAGCCCTGTGGTTCATCGATGGGTGGGCCTTGGCTCTCGCGTCCTGGCTTCGATTCTTTCCTTGGTTTATGCCGCTGCTATTATCTATGACTTCTACGTTTTTACGCCGTGGATCAACCAATTAGCCGGCCCAACCAAAACCATTGAGCTCGCCCATGTTCCCTTTACGGTCGAAATGCCCGCGAGCCTCGTAGAAGAAGCGCCAGCAACCAATACCGTTAAGAGCGCGTATTTCTCCTTTGGCCATCCGCAGATCGATCAGGTGGTGGTAGAGCTGCATTTCATACATGAATCCCTTGTGGGAAAGAAAGCAGATCGAGAGTGGCTGTTGCGGCAGCGCGAAGAATTGCTCAAAGAGCCAAAACTCACGCCTGAAGTGAAAAAATCAATATATTATCGCGATTCAATACATGGCGGTACACTTTATTACGCTCAACCTATAAAGAATGGCCAACTAATTATCCACAATTATTTCATTACCAAAGATGAATACGTCATCAAAATAAGCCTCCTAGCCTCCGAAACTATAAAGCAATCGGAAGCCGACAAACTAGCCAACCAAATCATGGAAAGCATCCACCACCGAAGTATCTAGGAATATGAATTCCCTCGTCATGGCGAGCCGGCATTGTTGCGCAGATTTACCTTTCAATCTCGTCATGGCGAGCGGAGCGTGGCCATCCAGAACATATTGCCAATTCGCTGGATGGCCACGCCGCTATGCGGCTCGCCATGACGATGGGTAGGGTCGACGCAACAATGCCCAATAGCCATGACGAGGGGGAAAAGCTATTCGATGGGGTTGGCTGCCAGGAGAGCGGGATTGTATTTTATCTTGGCTGCTTCTTTGAGTTGGGTGAGGTATTGCTGCATCATCGCGCGCTTTCTCTGATACATCAAGGACATTCTGATGCTGTCTTTTTGTTCTTCGAACTTGGCCATATCTGCTTCTTCACGGGCTTTAAGGCGAATGGCGAAATAGGCATTATTCGCTTCGATTACCTTCGGCGCCGTGGGCTGCTCTAACGTAAGGTTGAAAGCCTCTTTTGCTATAGCTTCGGTACGTCCCAGGTTAATGACATAGGGAGTTTGGCGGCTAAATAAATCGCTCTCGGAAGCGATCGGTGAATGTTGCCCGACTGGCTCTTTGTCCCCCTTGCTTATGTTTATAATGCCATCCAGCCTAATACTTCCGATGGCTGTGCCCTTTTGTAGTTGTTCCAAGCCTAACTTGGCTAAGTGCATAGCCTTTTGCTCTTGTTCGTCCTTTTTGACCAAGATTTCGGCAATTTCAGGCGAGGCATCTTCCAGCTTTTTCTCTATCTTTGGCATTTGCTCCGTTTGCTTGATGATATGAAAGCCAAAGGGCGACTCGACGATTTCACTGACTTCTCCTGGCTTTAAGGCAAAGGCCGCCTTCGAAAATTCTTCCACCATCATCCCGCGGGTAAACAAGCCGAGGTCGCCTCCTTTGACCTTGGTGCCTAGGTCTTCCGATTCGTTCTTGGCGATTTCGCTGAAGTCTTCATTATTTTTTATGCGCTCAAGGATTTTCTGCGCCTTAAGCTTTGCCGTCTCTTTTTCCGCGGCATTAGCAGATTGGGGAAGTTTTATCAGAATATGACTGGCGCGAATCTGCTCTTCTTTAACATAATCGCTGATATGCTCCTTGTAGTAGTCGCTGATTTTTTGGCCGTTGGCTTCTTGGTAATGCTTGATCTCATCGGGTGTCACCGGCTTGGTGGATTTAAAGTAATCGGGTTCCACCTTGATGAAGTCCAGCGCAATTTTGGTGTTGCGGTCAATGAAGGAGTTCTTCAATTCGGTGTTCGAAACATAGACGCCTGTTTCGAACAGGTTGGCCACTTGCTGTGCGATCATGTCTTTGTCAAATTGCTGCTCAAATTGAGACACGGTGGTTTGGAAATAGGTGCTGACTCGTCTTATATATTCGTCTTTATTGAATTCGGCATCTTTACCAAATATGCGTTCCTTAATTTCGTCGGCCAGGGTTTTTGCGCCGATAGAAAGGTGATGACTCTTGCCGAGCTGCGCCAAAAGCTCGCGCGAAATCAGCTGATCGATGACCATTTGTTTCAGCCCATCTTTGTCGGCCTGCGCTTGGTCGTAGTCCGGCCTAAACTGCTTGATTCGCGCAAAGTGGCTGGCATAGGCCGTTCGAAATTCCGCCATGGAAATCGCTTCATTGTTGACAATGGCAGCGTAGGGAACTCCGGTTAACGAGTTGCCTGCCCAGGGTCCGAAATTGATAGCGAAGACAAAGATGATAATGCCAAACAGCAAGATCATGACCCAGGAGTTGGCGTTTTTTCGCATAAAATCAAGCATCGTCTTTTCCTCTTATGTGCTCCGCGAGCGATTTTTAGTATGATTAAATATTTGAGGCAAGTACGCATTTGAAATACGTGGGAGCTTTCTGTATATACCATGCGTATGCTTAGGCGTTTTTTAAATTTTGGGTGCAACCATGGCAAATTTTTTACATTCTTGGCTGTCGAATGATATCGCGATAGATTTGGGCACTTCCAATACACTGCTATTTTTACGCGGCAAGGGTATTGCCATCAACGAGCCATCGGTGGTGGCAGTCCATCAGGATCCTTACAAAAAGAATCGGGTGGTGGCGGTGGGCAAAGACGCGAAAGAAATGCTTGGCCGAACGCCGCATAATATTTCCGCCATAAGACCCATCCAAAAGGGTGTAATTGCGGACTTTGATGCAACCGTTGCCATGCTCAGGCATTTTTTGTCGCGAGTACATGGCAAAATGAATCTCTTAAAACCGAGCGCCGTTATCGGTGTGCCGGTGGGTATTACCGAAGTGGAAAAACGTGCGGTGCGTGAATCCGCCGAATCGGCCAATGCCGGTGAAGTATTTTTGATCGAAGAGCCCATGGCGGCAGCCATTGGTGCGGGTATGCCCATTACGGAGCCTTCTGGCAATATGATTGTCGATATTGGCGGCGGTACGACCGAAGTTGCGGTGATATCGTTGGGCGGTATCGTTTACAGTCATTCGATTCGCATTGGTGGCGACACCATGGACAAAGCCATCATTAACCACATTAAGAAGCACTACTCCTTGTTGGTGGGCGAGCGCACTGCTGAAGAGATCAAAAAGAAGCTCGGCAGCGCGCAGGTTGAGGAGCAAGATCAAACAATGATCGTTCGCGGTCGTGATGTGGTTGCGGGTGTGCCGCGAAATGTAGAGATTCGTGGACGAGAAGTGGTGGAAGCTCTGCAGGTTCCCGTAACGTCCATCGTAGAAGCCGTGCGTATGAGTTTAGAGAGAACCCCGCCTGAGCTTGCATCGGACATTGTTGACCGCGGAATCATGTTATCTGGCGGCGGAGCGCTTTTACGCAACATCGATTCCTTGGTGCAAAAAGAGACCGGTGTGCCCGTTCATTTAGCCGCCGACCCAATTAGTGGTACAGTGCTAGGAGCCGGTAAGGTGCTCGAAGAAATCGATCGCCTCCGGCAGGTGCTTAAGAGTTAAACACATCGTATTGCATGTGGCGGGTGGCCTATGTGGTCATTATTTGAGCGGGCCAAAAAGGTCATATTTGCGTTGGTGTTGAGCATCATTCCTCTGGTGCTACTTTATGTTCAAAGCAAAGACGAGGACATTCGTCAAGTTTTCGCCTGGCCGGTGATTGAGTTGGTGGGTTTGTTAGAACGAGGGACCGTGGCGGTTACCGGCTTTGTTTCCGATACGCTATACCGCTATTTCTATTTAGTGGGGCGCGCGGATGAGCTCATCGCCTTGCGGGCAGAAGTGTTGGAAACTCGGGCGCTTAAGGCTTCTGTTCTCGATTTAATGAATGAACGAGCATCCATCAGCGATCTTTATTTTCAAACCTCGGAGGCGGGCCTTTCTAATAGCCTGATGGCTCACATCATTGCCCGAGTCGGTGCGCCGATGGCGAGAATCATTCGGATTGATCGAGGAAGCGTACATGGCGTTCTAGCAAAAAGCCCCGTTGTGGCCCACGAGGGTGTTGTGGGCCAAGTGCTCAGCGTGGCGCCTCATTTCAGCGATGTCCTTCTGATTACTGATGCGTCAAGCGCCATCGACGCCAAAATAGTGGGCTCTGGCGCTCGTGGTCTTCTACGGGGCATTACCAGCAGCTCCGAATATCTT
>DASPVU010000097.1:0-4685 GCA_035622215.1 Myxococcota bacterium
AAATAGCTGCGAATACGCAGTTCATACTTGACCAGTATAAAAACCATCCAGATTTAGAGAAAATTAAGCAAATTCGGTATCGTGTGCCCAATATCATCAACACGGCTCAGACTTTTGCTTTTTTTCCCTTGCCGGCACTAAAAAAATTAGCCGAAGATAACGGCTTTGTTGTGGAAGCAAGTGGAGTATTTGCGAAAACCACAACGCAGCAAAATACAATTATTTCCTCAGGTCCGCCATTTTCATGGGTAAAAATGAAAAGAGTGTAGAAGCTACATCTTACGAGTTGGCCATTTAAATTTATCTAAGTTTTTTAGGGCGTTGTAAAATCTTGGACTTTTCTTAACCGTTTCGCCCGCCTTATCCAACCAGAAATTTAAGGCATAGCCAATGCGACCTCGATCATCAGAATTATCGAGTACGTCAGCACTTGGTTCGTTATTGGACTCTTGCCACGCACCCTGATTTTTGGCCTTCAGTAATTCGTAGATCTCTTCGAGGATGGCTGACCAGGCGTTCATATCCGCGTGAGCTAATATATAATCCACCTGGCTGAGCTCAACCTTGCTCTTGGGACTCTGTTCGCTTCTCCCTGCGTGTTCTGTCGGAAAGACCCACCAAATCCAATGCTCGACTTTTTTCTTATTGGTCTTAAGCTCGTTGAGAATTTCCGGAAATTTTGCCTTTTGCCTATCTAGTAATGTCAGGGTTGTTGGCAGAACTTCTATTTCTGTCTCTGTTCCTGTCTTATCGGGCTGAGCCGAATTTTCACGCTTTGTGCCGGGCGAAGTCTCATGAGTCTTCACAGGCTGCTGCTCCCTTCCTTGATGGCAAGAACCCTGCCAGCCTAGAGAAATAAACAACAAAATAACAATCCAAAAACCCATAAAAACCTCCCTAATTTTTTAAGCAGGATCATCGTACCTGCTTGCATTTTGGTCTCAAAAAAACTATCCACGTCGTCGACATTTGACCACCCACTCTTTCAAGTATGTGCTGTAAGGAGATTAAGCATGCAAGTCGGCAAACGTTTACAATTTTGGTCCTTGGTTTCTATTTGCTTGATTGGCTTCGCCCCTGTTTTTTCCGCGGACAATTCTACTCGCGAAATTAAGGCGACCGCTGTTGCGGATAAGGGAGGTCGAATTGCCATGGAGGATACTCATGTCTATGGCATGGACGGAAACGTCTTCTATGCCGGGGTCTACGACGGCCATGGCGGTAACGTGGTTTCTGATTTCTTGGTGAATAAAGAGACTGCTTTGCATAACCTCATTCTCAAAAAAATCGCAAGCGGTCTAACTGTGGAAGAGGCGTTCAGAGCTGCGTATCAAGAAACCGATGAGCTTCTTTCACGTAAAATGTTTACTCAGGTCATGGGCTCTACGGCGGTCAATGTTATCATAAAAGATAAGATTTTATACGTGGCCAACATTGGCAACACCGAGGCCATGGTTATTAACAAAGACGAGACCGAAAATTTTACAGTATTGAGCGAAATCCATACACCGAGCATGCCGTCGGAATACGAGCGAATAACTAAGAGCTGGAGTAAAGTTGCAATTACGAATGGGATGCTTTTCGCAAAGCTTAACATCAGTCGCGCCTTTGGAGATTTCGACTATAAGAAACCAAAAACATCGGTAGATTTTGTGCTTTGCAAGCCTCACACGAAATCACTCTCTCTTTTGCCACAGCATCGCTATGTCATAGCCATGTCTAAAGGGTTACCAAGAGGTGTACACTATCAGGCAATTGCTGAGTTTATACGAATAAGAGACCAGCAAGGTTTGCCCATTGAAACCATAGCCCAAGAATTACTAACAGAAGCACGCAAAACGAGTAATGACGACAACCTAACCCTTGTCCTCGTAAAATTGGATTAGCTTATTTTAGCCGTCAAACGCCGCTGCTGGTCACCTGTGCACAACCGGCGCGCCTTCCCTGATTGATGCGGTTTGTTCTGGGATCGGTTCTCTATGCATGTGCGCAAGTTGGGTCTTAAGGTGGGCCTTGTACTCAGTCATGTGCTCTTTATCTATGCTAGGGGCTGGTTTCAGGAGTTTTTTGAGCGAGGCTAGCTCAAGGAACCTACGTTTTTCTCCCTGCAAACGATAAAGGCCCATGTGGAGGTGGGGCCCGGTGCACATTTTACCGGTTCGGCCAATGGTGCCAATTTTTTGCCCGCGCTTTACTCGATCGCCAACTCTTAGGTTTTTCTCTAGGGTATCTGCGTGAAAGTACTCCGAGTGCACGCCATATTTATGCTCAATGCGCATCATATTACCAACGTTGTCATCATCTCGTATTTCTTTAATGGTGCCGTCGGCGATGGAGAAAAACTCCGTACCGATTTTTCCGCGATAATCTATGCCATTGTGCTTGATGCGAATATTGCGAATGGGATGTAAACGCCATTTTTGGTTGGACGTGGCGGTTGTTTCAAAGACCGGTGAATAGGCAAATTCCTTTTCAAGAGACCGGCCGTTTTCATCAAAAAAACCCCTGATCGTGTTGTCTTTTGATGTAAAAAAACTGGCAAACAGGGTTCGACCTTTTTGTCGATAATATACCGACTGAATTTTACCAAAGCCGATGAACTCGCCTAAGGCATATTTTTTGCTGACCAATATTTCTATTTCGTCGCCGCTCAGCACTCCTTCTGGTAGGCGTAGCTCCCAAGCAAATACGGCGATGAGGCGCTGCATGAGTTCATTGCCAAAGGGCAGGGTGTTGAAAGTGGCATACAAGGTTTGAAAGACTCGCAGTCTTATCACCGCTTGCTCTTCGGTAATGCTTGCTTCACGTACATCTAGGGTAAAGCTCGGGCTTTCTGGAGCCTTGGTGCGGCGCTCCACCGTGTATAAAACTGGCAATCTGTTGGGGTCAAGCTTACGGATAACCAGCTTTTCCACAATGGTTGCGTCCTCGTCTCCTTGGTTAAGCTCCAAGCGATAATAGTCCCCCGCGGCCAAATCCTTGGGTAGCATATAGGGACTTAGGGCCTTGGATAAAGCGCCAATTTCCTGCTCCGATATGCCCTTAGGACGCAAAATACTATTTAAGGTTTCCTTGTCATCGACAGTAAGAAAGTTTTTAACCACAAAGGCTAATCTTTCCTGATCGGTGAAAATAGCATCGTCGGCCTTGCTTTCCTTCATTATGGGTTCGTAGGAGCTTCCTATTTCAAGATAGTTTGTTTCGTCGCAAACGGGCTCATAATCGATAGCGATACGAGTAGGCAAAGCGCTTGTGGGAGGCTTGAGAGAAAGGATTTGTGATAGGCCAATAAAAATGAGGGCAGCTGCCATGACTGCGGCGACAACAATTTTCAGCATAACCCTCTCAAAATCAAATATCCTTGGCGCATTTTCGCCTGTGCATTTAATAACGTAATAGGTATGGGCCAATTTGCCAATTTTAATGCTTGAGTAGCGGGCACAACGAAAAAATTTCTTCTAAACGCTTCACGGTGGGGAAGCACAAAATTGCCGGTCGTAAACGTGAATTCCAAAGACATCAATACATCAATATCAATAGTGCGCCGAGCAAACTTATATGTTCGGATTCTTCCCATGGCCATTTCGACACTCATAAGTTCGCGATAGAGGGTCAGTGGATTAAGATCGGAGCGAATAGCGCATACGCAGTTGTGAAAAATACTGTTGTATGTTGTCCCAAAAGAGCTGTTTTTATAGATCCTACTTGCGCATATAAACGTAAGAGCATGTGAGCGCCTGATTTTTTCCATGGAAGATTCTAGATAGGAAAGGCCATCTGGGTGAGACGTTCCCAAAGCAATAAGAAATCTAGCCATGTTGCGTTTTACGAAGGTGAAGGGCGAGGCCTGCCTGTTCGCGGGCGATTTCGTCGACTCTTTCGTTCAGCTCTTCTCCAGCATGGCCGCGGACCCAGCGCCACTGAATGGTGTGACCCAATGCCACCAGCAGGAGTTCTTGCCAAAGATCCGCATTAGCAATGGTCTTTCTGCTCGAATTCTTGAAGCCCGATTTTTGCCATCCCGCCATCCACTCCGTCATGCCCTTAACTACGTAGAGGCTATCGCAGTAAATGGTCACATGGCATTTTCGCGTCAAGGCTTTTAGCCCCTCGATTGCTGCTCTTAGTTCCATGCGATTATTGGTGGTGTGCAACTCATAGCCTGCCACAACTTTTTCCTGGACGCGCTTGCCCCGATGAAGCAAAAGAGCAGCAAATCCACCTGGGCCCGGATTCTGCAGGCAGGAGCCATCGCAATAAATAATGACGTTGCTACTCATTGTTCACCCCGTATTAAGTTTGTTGATAAACACCGTGCAAATAACCATATAAATAAAGATTCCGGCAATATCATTTAAGGTTGTGACAAAGGGGCCCGAGGCAATGGCTGGGTCGAAATCGAGCCGCTTTAACAGACTGGGAGCAATAACACCGAGCATTACCGCCGTCACCATACCGGCGACCATGGCGAAAAATACCACTATGCCCAAATAGAAATTAAAATCAGTGAGAAAAATCGTGGCCACTAGACCGGTAAACGCACCATAAACCATGCCCATGAGCAAGCCGACACGCACTTCCTTGTAAAGAAAGCTTGGAACATGAGACAGATCGAATTTGCCCGTGGCAAATCCACGGATGAGCAGTGTGGCAGACTGAGTGCCCACATTGCCGCCCATGGCGGT
>DASPVU010000098.1:0-5628 GCA_035622215.1 Myxococcota bacterium
ATAGCCGTCGCGAGAAACTCGAAAGGCTAGGAGCGAAGAGGGATAATATCTAGCATATTAGCCCGATGAGCGACGACGACTTTCGAGTTCGCAGCAGGTTATAGGCAAGCAAAATCAGGGGAACTTGGTATAAGTCTTCGTCTACTTAATTTTCTTCGAGCAAACGCTTGGCGGTTTCTATATCTTTTTTGGTCTCGTGGTTTTTCTTGATGTTAACGTGCAGCGCCTCCAAAAGGTGCTTATTTTTGTCTGGTTTGCCCAATTCGCGACGGCGAGAGTCCTCTTGACCCTGAAGCAGAGTATTAATGCGCTGAAGTTCCGTATCCAATTCTTGTAAGCCAACATTTAATAACAATTTCAATGGAAGTTCTCGTTTTGTGATAGCCGCCCAGGTTTCTGCAACGCTTTTATAGGTATTATTATTTTTGGTCGCGAGAAAGAACAATGGCGTTCGTTCCGGTGAAGCTAGGGTTTTTTGGTAGGATTCCTCAGGGAGAACAAAAATCGAATGTATACTGAGTGTCGCTCTAAGTGTCTTCCCAATGGAAGGCTCATAAAACAAATCGAATACGGCCAGATTTAGCATAGCGACTGTACTGCCCAACTCTGCGGCCTTAGAAAGGGCGCTAGATGCTTTTTGGAAATCACCGCTTAATTGATAACACTTGCCGAGCAACCCGTAGATTACGATGTAGAAGTCTTCGCTCTCTTTGGGTAGCTTTGCCGCCGCAGTTAGCACAACTTCCGCTTGCCGATAATGACCTTGATCGATAAGTATCCGCCCCTTGAGCAACATGGCATCAGAAAGTCCCGACTCATCGAGCAGCGAAATAATCTCTGTGCTGGAGAGCAAGGGCGCGCCCTCATATTTCTTATGGCCATATATAGCCCTGACGTATTTGGCGTTTTTGATACTGCTGTTCTCTTTAGGAAACCTGTCAGCCATCTTTATCATTTCGTCATATATAGTTGCGGCATGAGAAAACAAGTTTAGCTCGTTCAATTTATCTGTGGCATATTCGATACTTTGAAGATGCGCTGCGCCGATATGATCGGAGCGCAACGCTTGCAAAAAAAGCGTCACCGCAACCTGGTACTGTTGACGCTCCAAATTGTACTTACCGATCATGACTAACCTGGCTGGATAAAATTCGCTCTCCGGTGGAATTTTTTCTAACCATGCAAGTGCGAGCACTTGGTTCATCTTAAATCCATTGACCCCCATCATCAAACAGGTTGCCAAGCTTACGATCGCTTTTTGGTCGCCATGAAGAGCCGCAAAGGAGAGGTAATCACCAAAATAATCGTTATCGATTTCGGTTTGCGGTTTTTCAGGCGTAAACGCTTCCGCTACGGTTAGCGCAATGTCTCTATATTCTTTTCCAGAAGAAAGTTCGGTCTTTCCTTGCTCCACTAACGATTGCGTAGCACCGATTGGACTAAGGGGCAGCACTTTTTCAAGAACTTCTAGTGCCAAATCAATTTGTCCTGCCTCAAACAAGAGAGCCAGGTAATTATTAGTCGCTTTTACGTGCCCCAAGCCATGGGCTTTTTCTAAGATATCTATTATCTGGCCCTGGGTTTTTAGTTGCGTGTGGAAGGCCATGGTGGCCATACTGTACAAAGCATCTGCCAATACATTATTTTCTGTTTTAGGGTCCTTGATTCGGTCGCGGTTGGCATAGTAATTTTCGAGCCACAAAAGCCCGGTTTCCGTATCTGTCGTACACAGATCCTTCGTGAAGTGATATACCAGGTGAGCCGTCGCGTCGATAAAATAGTCGTCGTTGTCATCTTTGCTCATGGACGCTAAACTTTGCCAAGATTCGCATGCTTTTTGATATTGCTTTAGGCCCTCATGGCGAAGCGCAAT
This sequence comes from Myxococcota bacterium, assembly GCA_035622215.1. GTDB lineage: Bacteria > Myxococcota > UBA727 > UBA727 > JABDBI01. The sequence continues at coordinate 1,874 of DASPVU010000098.1, forward strand.
ATCTTTATAGGCTAGCTTTTTGTCTTCGGGCTTTAACTTTTCTAACAGATTTTTCAGATTAGGATCAGGTGAGACGCCGGGCTTGCCATGTATGGTCCATGAGACGTATTCCTTGATAGCTCGATAATCTTGATGGGCTTTATGCAAACGCAGAAGACTGCGATAAACTCGTGGCCCGGATTTTTCGTCAACCGCGAAAGCTTTTTGCAAATAGGCGCGAGCCAAAGCGTCGTCGACCTCAAGATCGCTGTCGGGAAACGCCGTGAGCTCGTTGAGGCCTAAAGAAAGGCCCGGTTCGGCTCCTTCTGCGATCAGCGAGCGCGCATACTCGATAAAAGATTCCCGATGCCCCTGAATTTTCGCCTGCTGCCAATAAAATCTTGCATCGTTTTTTTCACCGACGGCACTAATGCCTCGGTCACACAGTCGGCCGTATTGACAGAGCGCTTGTGGATCTTTCGCGATATCGCATTTATCACAGATTTGAAAATATTCGCTGTAACTGGTAGCCGCTGCGCCACGCTTCTTTTTTTTCCACGCTTCTTTTGCTTTCTTGAGCAATTCATTCAAATAGTTTTGGTCAGCTTGTCGAGATATGGTTTCTGGTTCAGACTCAAGCTTCGCTAAATAGGACAATTCTATAGATGGATGCTCAACCACCGTAGCTCGCGCAGGCAATATGGCTGGTTGTAGTGGTGTGTATTGATAGATGTCTGTTATCGTTCCATCGGCTATGAGGCTGTAATAAAGTGCATTGGCCAGATTTCGTGTGCAGCCTCGGCCTTGAGCAAATCGACTGCTGAGCTCTTGGCATGCAGGGGCACATTTTTGGTCTGCCAACTCGTATAAGAGAGCAAACGACGCTTGTTCGTAATTCAAGCTCAAATTCGTTGGCGCAGGACGGTCATAATTGGCCGCGGAAAGGGTAAGCGATATAAACAAATAAAAAAATATTGGCATAATAATGCGTGTATATAGGACGAAAAGCAGTTTCGCAACCAATGCCAGAAGCCAGCCGATTTAATCTATAGCCATAAATAGTGGCTCCTCACATTACTATTCGCGGGGAAATTTTATGCGGCAAGGATTTTTGCTTAAGTTGTTTATCATGGCTGCAGTGGGATGCGTCATTGCCGCCCATTTAAGGGCTGCGGATGCTCCGTCGCAATTGCTAACGGCTGAAGCATCGGACCAAGAAATCGCTAAATTTTTTTCGGCCTTCGTTAACGGGCGTGTCGTAAGATTTATCCATTATTTTGATATTGTTGATCCAGCAATCTTTGACGATGCTCAGGTAGACGACATCTATCAAGAGATCAACGTCCTCGATAAACGCCTTTCGCAAGTACGCGCCAAAGAGGCTGTTGCTCAGACGCTTCGTATCAATCAGAAAGCGCCAAGCAAGCGGTTGGTATCGCTCTTCAGCGATTACTTGAAACTCACTGAAAATTTTATCGGTCGCCTTGATACCCTCAGTCGAGCGGCGGCGGTATCCGTTAGATTGGCCGACAGCGACGAGCTCACTTGGCTGGCTAACGGCGATGTTGTCGTCGGCCGCTACGATGGCAAAGGTATGCGCGAACTAATTACCTTCGAAGCTTCCTTTACTTATATTCCCATGGCGGATGATTGGTGCGAGACCGCCTGTGTCGCGCTGGTGGCCATCGGTCAACACATGAAAGACTGCAGGGCGTACAAAAAAGAAATACATCCAATGCTCGTCAAGCAACAAGATGGTTTTCGTGCTTTTGCCCGGGCCAATGCCTTTGACCTAAATCGGATCTTTGTTATCGAAGCGAAATCCAAAAACGTCGTCGTGTTTGGTCACAGACACTACAGTAAGTTCCTCGCCGACACGCTCGAATTGTATCGGAGCAACGTAAGTGATCATATGGGCACGAAGAGCAGATTTCTTCATGACACGCCATTAGTAAAAAAACTGAACAAGCACTTTAAGACAGGCGGTATTCTCCAACCCATCTCCTCGACGGAAATTTACGGTACGATGGAGCAGAAAAATGAAAATTCTCTATAGCCGTGGTTAATCGAATTGGAGTGTATATGAACCGAAATTCTTTGGGCCGTTTTCTGGCATCATCTTTGATTGTACTATTAATAACTAATTTTGCTTTTGCCGGCGGTAAGCGGACATGTGCCGATATTTTGCGTCACAATTATAATATCTCAGTTGGCCTATCGATCGGCGTGCCAGTTGTTGGGTGGATGATAGGTATTCTTAACGCGGCTGATTTGGTAGAAAAACACCAAGATCTTGGGCGTCTCGAAGCTGCTACCAACATTACTCGAGGGCTGCGTTCTCGAAGCGAACTCGCGGAGGCGCACGAAGTGATCGAGCGGTTTTATCAAACTCTGGGCTTTAAATACCCAGACATGAAGTTAAGCGAAGAAGAGCTGATCTTTTTACTGCATCGATATAATGTCAACAGCGTGGCCCTGCGCCGCTGTGGCGAATCGTTGATAAAATCGCTCTTTCCCGACGATAAAGTGTCGGAATATATGAAACAGGAAAAGTGTTGGTTGACCGAGCGCCAACTGCAATTACAGCAGAAGCAAACAGCGAAAGAAAAAACGGAATACGAGCGAATGCGAGAACGTCGGAGAGAGCATGGAAAATGCGATGTGGTTAACAATCAATAGTTTCTAGCAGATAGGCGATGTCGCGGAGTTTTGGTGAAACTGCTTCTTCAGTTTGTAGGGCGAGGCTTGCGCATTTTAGGCCAAATTCTAAGCACTGAGGAAAAGGTTTTTCATGAAGAAAGGCTGCAAGAAAACCCGCAGCCAATGCATCACCCGCGCCAGTAACATCTAAAATTGCAGTTTTGACGGCGGGGAGGTGAAAGCAAAGCGCTTTGGAGGCGAAATAGGCACCATCGCTTCCAAGCGTAACCACCACAAAGCCAACACCGCGTTTTAGCATCGCTTCCGTCGCCGCTTTTAGCGGCAGGTTCCCACTAAGAACCTCGAGTTCTCGCCAGTTTAAAAATAGAGCATCCACTTTATCGAGCAAGGGATAGATTTTCGCTGCGGCGGGAAGGCAGGTGGCGGTCACCCAAACTGCGCCTTCGGCAAGTTCAGCAATCAGAGTGCTCTCTTCAATAGTAAGATCGGTATCTAAAAGATGTACAGAAGCGCGTTGATTACGTTCGATCGCGCGCGTTAGCCAGGTTTTGTCGTGGCGCTGATAAAGTCGTAAGTCTGTGAGGGCGGCGAAAAGCTCGCCTGTGTTGTGAAAAAAGGCTGTGTAGTTGGCGGTGGGTAAGCGCGATGAACTGTAGATGTCATCGGTATTTATATTAAGAAGCTTCAGATGTTGGATTATCTGTTTTCCGTGACTATCGTCGCCAACTCGTGAAACAAGGCCGCACGGAACGTTTAGCCAAGAGAGCGACTCGGCGATATTGCGCGCGACGCCGCCAAAATGCTCGCTCTTTTTTGCGGCAGCCGATGAGCCCTCGTAGATCTTATCGATGGCGCGCCACTTTGTGTCGATAAAGGAGCCGCCGTAGACTGCGACATGTGCTCTAACACGCTGATTACTCACGTTTCACGACGGAACCATCCTTTATGTGATAAACATTTTTGACATCTTGGCCAAAGGCTTCAATATCGGTTGAAGAAAAAAAAGTCTGAGGCTTCAAGCTATCGATGGTTTTGAGCAAGTTCCTGCGGACGTGGGAATCCAGCTCTGACACAATGTCATCGAGAATTATGATGGGTGCCTGCCCGCGAATCTG
>DASPVU010000099.1:0-4633 GCA_035622215.1 Myxococcota bacterium
TCGGTCCTCCACGGCTTGGCCATCAGAAAACCGCTTTATGATGAAAACGCTCGGTTGGGTTGGATGGTGGTGTTGGCTACCATTCCTGCTGTCATCTTCGGAGTTTTTTTTAAGAGCGAAATCGCATTATATTTTTCATCACCGCTTGCGTCGTGCTATTTTCTCATGCTTACCGGCATCTTGCTTTTGGTTGGAGAATACGTCGCAGTAGCGGCCAAGAATTATCCGAGCAGGACCGATGCCGTTATTATCGGTTGTGCCCAGAGTTTGGCGCTGTTTCCCGGTCTCAGCCGGTCGGGCACAACGATAGCGGCCGGTATGGTCTGCGGGCTATCCCGAGAGAACGCCGCGCGATTTTCCTTTTTAATGTCCATCCCGGTGATGTGCGGCGCAAGTTTAATTGCCTCTTTAGATTTGTTCGGTGATGCTGAGCTTTTTTCGCGGTTGGCCTTGCCCTTGAGCCTAGGGTTTATGAGCGCGGCCATTACCGGCTATTTTGTTATCAAGTGGTTCATGGCCTTCTTAGGCAGACGTTGCCTCCACTGGTTTGCTGCCTATTGCTTGGCCTTAGGATTACTTGGAACTTATTATTTTTAGGACGGTTATGTGGGTGAAATTCAGGCTGGCCGGTGCCCGATGAAATTTTTATGGCAAGGCCAGGGCTTGGGCAAGCGAATGATGATGCTCGGTTTAGCCTTTTTTCTATTGGGCATCGTTTTTGCCCTAATCAGTATTAAGGCGTGGTTGTTGCCACATAAGCCGTTAATGGTGGTGGGCTTGGTATCTTGGATGACCGGTAAGGCGACCTGTTTCTACCAAAAATTTGGTGCCCAGAAGAGGACTCGAACCTCCACGAAGAAAATCTTCACTAGGACCTGAACCTAGCGCGTCTACCAATTCCGCCATCTGGGCTTGCTGACCTTTGGTCGGGGTGGCAGGATTTGAACCTACGACCTCTTGCTCCCGAAGCAAGCGCTCTACCAAGCTGAGCTACACCCCGCGTTATTCTATGAGCCAATGGGCCTTCTTTAGTGAACGCCTTTAACTTGGTCAAGGCCATGAAACAGACTTGACGGCAGAATTACAGCGGTTAGAAAGACCAAAACGGTAGGGGATGCAGATTTGCATAATCAGAGATACATCAGGGGCCTTTGGCTTATCGCTTTGGCTCTTTTCGGTTGCACATCAGAACCTACAGAAAGACGTCCCGACGAAACCGTCATGCATTTTCCCGACAGCATGGCGCTTTTTAACAAAACCTTGGCAATAGCGTCGACCTCCGCCGACCGAGAATATAGTTTCGGTCGTTTGGTTACCATCAACACCGATAGCATCAAACAAGCGATAAACGACAAGGAAAAAAAGAAGCCCATTAATTGGAGCAAGGTGGTCGCAAGCAATGTCCTCATTCCACTTGAAATTGGCGAGCTATCCTTAACAAAAAATTATCTTACGTTTGCTAGCCGCGATAATGGTCAGCTGATCGCATTGCCCATGAGCGATGGCCTTGCCAAGTGTAATGGTAAAGACATGGAAGCGGCATCATGCCCCGGTGCGAAATCGCTGATGCTCCCCTCCGAAGACCCTTACGCTATCACCAAATTGCCGAGCGCGGAGAATGAGGAATTGGTAGTGGTGTCGTATTTGAGCTCCGATCGTATAGACGTGGTAAAAATCGGAAGCGGAGCCACCCTTCCTATGAATATTGTTAAGAGCTTTCACTCTAAGGATGATTGGATAAATAAGAAGTTTCCTTCAGCCAAACTTAAAAATCAGCGGATCATCACGAGAAAAACGCAGGTTAGTTTCAAGGACGATGCTGCTCGAAGCCACGTGTATTTTCTCTTGGAACAACATCCGAAAAAGACCAATGCACCGGTGAAGGCCAAGGCCGCCTATTTGGCGACCGTAAAAATAAGGGATTTGTTGGGCGAAGATTTACCGGCGTCGAAGGTCGAAGTGCTTAATCTTAAAGAGCTCTTTGCCATTAGCGGTGTCCAGGATTTCTATGTGATGAGGAAAGCTTTATCCTGTATGTGCTTGCGCGCATACCGGAGGCGCTCTTTAAGATAGATTTAAAAAACCTTTCCTTGATGGCGACGCGCGTAGTTTGTAGCGGGGCTACTTCGATGGCGGTTAGCAAAGAAAAAGATCTTGCTGTGGTGCCATGTTTCGCTGATAACCGTTTGGCTTCTTTTTCCTTATCGACCCTTGATTTAATAAGAGTCACGGAAGTTCTTGGCCGCGGGCCGTCCCATGCCATTATTGATGGCGCAAACAACTATATTTATTGTTCATTTACCGACGGAGGGTTTGTGGCGATTTTGGACGACAAACTCAATTATCTGGGTCATTTATTCAATAAGGCGCCCGAAAATCGAAAGGGTTCTTAATAATGAGCAAGATGGTGCGCGTGGGTTTTACGACCTTGCTTTTGCTTGGGCTCATTTCCTGTGGGAAAGACCGGCCCTATCTTTCGGGTCATGTCCGAAGAGCCTTTGATGCGGTGCTGACCACCTGTGACCCCTACGATTTGGGTAGCATCCAGAGTTGCGTGGTGTTTTCTTCCGCTTTTAGAGAGAGCCTTTACGTTTACAATGCGACCGCGGGCGAGATGGTCTTGGGGCCCATAGGCTATCTTCCGCTAAAAATTAAAGTGGGACGAAGCACTGACCAATTAGTGACGGTGGTGAGCGAAAATACGCGTTTTCCCTTCATGTTTGCGCTTGATCGGGCACAAGCCGAGTATTTTCCTATTAGGTTGTTTCCGAGCAGTGACAAAAAGGTGCGCAGCTTCAGCGAACCAAAGCCGGTCAAACTGCATAGGCCCCCAAGCCACATGGCTGCGGTTGAGGTGGGTGGCAAGATTATTGCGGTGGGCACCTATCCCAAGGAGCATAGGATAGATTTTTTCGCTATCAATCCGGAAACCGGAGGTCTTGATCAAACGATTGCGCCGGTAAGTGTCGATGTTTTGGGTAAATCGCCACGTCGCGTAGTTATCGCTAAAAACAAGGTAGCGGTTATCACCGATGAGGCAAATAATTCGTTGTTGGTTTTAGATTTGGCGTATGCCCTCGGTAGTTTAACCGCCGGGGAAAAGCCCACGCTGAACGAGATTGATATCAATATGCCAAGTAATCAGCTCTACTTATCCCAAAGAGATTTTGGCTTCGGTATGGAACTGTTTGCCGTGGTTTTCCGTGCCGTTAGCAAAGAAGTGAAGCTGGTTAATATTACTAAGCGGAAGGTCGAAGGGAGTTATAGCTTCGACTCGAATCCAGTGGCCGGCTATTTTCCTGACAAGGACAGCGACCTTTGTTGCAGCGATATCAAGAACTGGTTTTCTGTTGTCACGATAAAAGGTGATTTGCACTATATGGCGGTTAAGGCCGACAAGGGCAATATTACGTTGGAGAAAGCGCTTACCGTGGATTTGACCGAAACGAGCAATTTGGCGCTCGGCAAATTGTATGTCACGCAGATTCTGGGTGGCGCCATTGAGCGTGATCCCAAGAAAGAAAGTCTTTGCAAAAATAACCGTGAGACCTTTTTTATCACGTCCTATGCTAACAGCCGCTCCTACGCCGCAACCGAGCCGGTTGAAGTCGAGGGGCATGGATATTCATGCGAAGGCGATGGCACAGCATCGCGGTTTGGCTATGTGGTGAAATAAAGGGTGGGGGCCTTATAGGCCCTTTTGCCGCTTAACTTGTGCCACCATGCGAGGGTATTCAATATCCCATTCCGGTGTACCTTCCCGAACATTTTTCAGACGAGAACGTGCTTCTTGTTCAACTTCGTCACTTACTTTAAGTGCCTTGGTCATGCACTCACGAATAATTCTTCTAAGCTCGAGATCGTCGGCAAAGATTTCTTCGATATTCTTCGAGGCAAAAAGAGCTTCCACCAATTGGTTCAGCAGATAGTCAACACCTTCGTCGCCGATTTTTATGCCTCGGCGTTCGGCAAAACGTTGCTTCATTTGGGTGAACTTGTCTTTGGGCATGCCCAGCCTTACCAATGTGTCGGAAGCTTCTCGGCTAATTTCTTCTTCTGCATCCAAATGGCCCACGATTACAGCCGCTAGATCCAGCTCCGCTTCGGCTATGTGCGAATCTTCTACGACAATGGCTTGTTTGGAACAAAGGGTGCGAATTATATCTTTGGCGATTTTGGGAATAATTTTTCGATACAGGGCCATTTAATACCTCTTTTGTTCCTGCAATTAGGGAAAGTGAAGGAAAGACTATCTTTTGTGGGTGATATGTCAACCTCATTGGGGCCGTAAAAACGCATAAGCTGGCCACAATTGCCAAGATGGGCACTTCTCACGGTGAATCTTCTTTGGCATAGGCGGCTTTCATACGGATTCTGTTATACGATGACCCTTGGGGCTCGCCAGCGGTCAAGTAGTCCTTTACCACCAATCTGGTAATCGTGATGCAGGGAGTCAGGCATGGGCATTTTCGACATTTTTAAATCCGGACCATCGAAAGACGCCATTCTCGCACAGGTGCGCAAGGCTAAAGAGATTTACGCGCAACCCGAGTATAGGCGGATGGCCATGGAAAAACTCCTGAAGTGGGGCTGTGACGAAAGCTTGCGAGGTCTCTTGGAGCGGTTCGCTGTG